>NZ_JBHZDA010000003.1:46867-63097 GCF_042755665.1 Streptomyces sp. NPDC059142 | reverse complement strand
CCCGGGCCCCCCCGCGGGGGCCCCCCCGGCGGGCGCTCCCCCCCGCCCCCCCGAGGGGCGGCCCCGCGCCCGCCGCGCGCCCCGCCGGTCGTGCGCGGAGCGGGTACGGGCGTGGGGATCCCGTACGGTCATGCGGTGGTGCCTCCGTACCGGGGCGACAGGTCGCACCCCGGTACGGAGGGGCCGGCTAGAAGACGCTGACGCCGTAGGCGTTCAGGGCCTCCACGACCGGCTGGAAGAACGTGGTGCCGCCGGAGGTGCAGTTGCCGCTGCCGCCCGAGGTCAGGCCCAGCGCCGTGGTGCCGGAGAAGAGCGAGCCGCCGCTGTCGCCGGGCTCGGCGCAGACGTTGGTCTGGATCATGCCGTAGACGATGTCGCCGCCGCCGTAGTTGACGGTCGCGTTGAGCGCGGTGACCGTACCGGAGCGGACCCCGGTGGTGGAGCCGCTGCGCCGCACGCTCTGGCCGACCGTGGGGTTGGCCGCGCTGGTGATGTCCTGGTATGTGCCGTTGTACAGGTAGACCCGGCCGTCGGCCGCCGCCGAGTTGGAGTGGCGGATGATGCCGTAGTCGTTGTTCGGGAAGCTCGTGCCGGTGCGGGTGCCCAGCGAGGCGGTGCCGGCGGAGTTGGTGTACCAGGTGCTGCCGATGTTGGTGCAGTGTCCGGCGGTCAGCGCGTAGTACGTCGAGCCGCTGCGGACGTTGAAGCCGAGGGAGCAGCGGCCGCCGCCGGCGTAGATGGCCTCGCCGCCCGCGATCAGCTTGCTGAACTTGCCTTCGGTGTGCTTGATCGTGACGCCCGCGGCGCTGTCCGCCACGGAGTTCTTGATCTCGGCGATCTCCGCGTCGGAGACCCGGCTGTCGACGGTGACGACGACCTTGCCGGACGCCTTGTCCGTGTACCAGGAGGTACCGGCGATGTCAGCGGCGCCGATGGCGCTGCTGGCGGCGGCGAGCTGCGCCGCGGAAGGAGCGGGGGCCGGCGCCGGGGCGGCGACGGCACTCGGGGCCGCAAGCGCGACGGCGGTCACCAGACCGGAGGCGACGGCGAGGAGCCGGGCTCGTCTGGACACCGCGCTGAGGGGGGAAAGGCGCTTGATGGTCACAACATCCTCCATTGAGTGGGGGAGCGTTGCGGCCCGTTGGGTAAGCGGGCCGCCGCGTACGACCGTTCACCGCCAACGGTTTTGGCCGTGAACCTGTCAATCGCACGAGGTGAATCCTTGGGTTCCTCCGCCCATCGGGCAAGACCGACTTCTGGACCGGCGCCACGGACCTGCCGCGACGCCCGGGGGCGCGGTCCCCGGACCCCTCGCGGCCCCGTCGGGGCGCCCCGTCCGACCGCCCGGACGGGCTCCCGCGAATGAGCTCCTGCAAAGCCCGCGGTGCGGGGCGCCACCGCTGGTGACACTCCGTCAGCACCCGTGCTGAGCGGGGGCTATCGTTCCCTGGTGTCATTCGGCCACGCGGTTGACCGTCACGAACACACATGGTTCACCGTGGGTGTCGGAGGGATGACGCAACGGTTCTCCGTCTCCCCGGAGTTGCGGCCGAACGGTGGGGATCTCTGCGCGTAGAACGTCCGTTTGGCGATGGCGTACGACGAAATGCTCTCGCGATGATCATGGCCGAATCTTTTCGATCCGATGCGG
Source organism: Streptomyces sp. NPDC059142 (assembly GCF_042755665.1). NCBI lineage: Bacteria > Bacillati > Actinomycetota > Actinomycetes > Kitasatosporales > Streptomycetaceae > Streptomyces > Streptomyces sp. NPDC059142. The sequence goes on along the minus strand of NZ_JBHZDA010000003.1, from coordinate 61,446 downwards.
GGGTGCAGCCGGAACCGCGCCGGACCGCAACCGGATTCGGCCGGAGGGGCGCTCTTGTGTTCCGTGACGACCTGTGCAGCGCGTGGGGGGTACGGGGCGGGGCGGACCGGCTACAGGGCGCCGTACGCGGCGTCGATCAGCGCCGCCTTGCGTGGATCGTCCGCGATGTGCGGGCCCATGCGGTTCATGACGTACCCCATCGCGAGGGCCGCCTCCGGGTCGGCGAGCCCGAAGGACCCGCCGAAACCGTCATGGCCGAACGCCCTCGGGTTGGGGCCGTACAGCGCGTACGGGCCGCTGAGCCAGAGCCCGAGACCGGCCTCCGTGTCATGGCCGAAGCCCGCCCCCAGCACCAGGTCCCGGCAGCTCCCCTGCCCCTCGCGGACGCGTTCGGCCGTCTCCGGGGAGAGCACGCGACGGCCGTCGACGCTGCCGCGTCCCGCGAAGATCCCGTACAGCGCGGCGACCCCGCGCGCCGTCGCGTGCCCGTTGGCGGCAGGGACCTCCGCCGCCCGCCATGCCGGGGTGTTGGCGTCGTCGGCGCTCATCCCCGGGTTGGCCACGGCCGCCAGCGCGACCGGCGTCAACCGGGCGTAGTGCGCGGCCTGCTCGGGGGTGATCTCGACCGGCGACCGGACCACGTCGGCGGCGCGGTGCGCCTGCGACTCCGGCAGCCCGACGGAGAAGTCGATGCCCAGCGGCCCCGTCACCTCCTGGCGCAGGAACGCCCCGGGCCGCAGCCCCGTGATCCGCCGGACCACCTCGCCGACGAGGAAGCCGAAGGTCGTCGCGTGGTAGCCGGACCGGGTGCCCGGCTCCCACCAGGGCTCCGTCGCGGCGAGCCGGGCGGTCGTCAGCTCCCAGTCCAGGACCTGGCTCAGGGAGTGCGGTTCGCGCAGCCCGGCCAGCCCCGCCCGGTGGGTGAGCAGATGGCGTACGGTGACGGACTCCTTGCCCGCCGCCGCGAACTCCGGCCAGTACGTGGCGACCGGCGCGTCCAGGGCGAGGAGCCCGCGGTCGAGCAGCAGATGCGCGCAGAGCGCCGTCGCGCCCTTGGTGGTCGACCACACGTTGACCAGGGTGTCCCGCTCCCACGCCCTGGTGTGCGCGGAGTCGGCCCAGCCGCCCCACAGGTCGACCACGGTGCGCCCCTCGACCCGTAGAGCCACGGCGGCACCCAGCTCCCGGCCCTCGTGGAAGCTCCGCTCGAAAGCCGTTCTCACGGCGGCGAACCGGTCGTCGCAGTGGCCCTGGACGACCGCTGTCAGCTCCGTCATGATGCCCTCCGTCACCCCGGGCGGACCCGATGGCCCGCCGTGACCCGGTTGCCCCGGAACGTACCGGCGGGGCCGGGGCGGCGGGAAGACGGCCGGATACGGACCCGGCTCGCCTCCGTCTATGTGTCCGTGGCCGCGCCCCCGCGCCGGTGCCGGGCCACGGCGTCGTTGTTGGCGCACCGTACGGAGCAGTAGGCGCGCCGGCCGTTGCGCGAGGTGTCGACGAAGACCAGGCCGCACCGCGTACGGGCGCAGCGGCCCAGCCGGGTGTGGCCGGCGAAGCAGATCACATGCGCGAGGGCGGCGGCCGTGACGGCACGGATATGGGCGACCGGGCCCAGGGCCGGGTCGGCGTAGTGGAGGTGCGGGGCATGGCCGTCGTGGACCGTGATGAACGGTTTGCTGGCGGCCTCGGCCAGCAGGCCGTTGACGGTCCCGCGGCGCGTCTCCGGGTCCCGCGGGCCGAAACAGGGCGCCAGCCGGTGGCTCCACGCCTCCACCTCGGCGGCCTCCCCGGCGGTCAGCGAGCGCCGGGCGGTGCCGCGCGCGGCGAGCAGCGGCTCCAGGGCTGCCGGCGTGAACGGGTCGCCGGTGGTGGTGGCGTTGACCAGGTCCGCGGCGAGCAGGGCGGCCTCGCCGCCGTAGTGGGTGAACTGCATCACCCCACCGTAGCCAATGTAATGGTTGAACGTATCTAGGTCATGACAGCAGTCTGGCCCCATGCGAATACGCTGCGGTGAGGGCGGATGTTCCGCGCACGGGAACGGGTGCGCGGACCGGCACCCGGATCCCGACGACGGCCCCGCCCCCGATCCCGACGACGGCCCCGCCCCGGATTCCGGCGGCGCCCCGGTGCCCGGCCCCGGCCCGGTGTCCGACGGCGGCCCGGACGACGACCGGTGCGCCGTGTGCGACCGGGCGGGCGCGGCGGACGGTGCGCGCTGGTCCCTCCTCTCGCGCCATCCGAGCTCCCAGGGGGTGGTGGAGTACTGCGCCTGCCGCTGCGGCGGTGTGGTGGTCCTGGTCGACGGCGGGTTCGCGAAGATCCTTCCGGGGCGCGCCCCGGACCGTACGGGTGAGCGCGGCCGTTGACGCGGCGCCGGGTGGGTATCCGGACAGGCGGGGAGCCCGTACGCCCCGGAGACCTATCCGAAGGAGGGGAGCGCCGTGAGCGAACTCCAGATCCTCGTCGCCGTGGCCGTCGTGCTGGTGGCCGTCACCCTGGGCGTCGCGATCGTCCTGGCCGTACGGCTCGTCCGGGCCCGCGGCGTACTGCGGAAGGCGGGCCTGCCGCAGACGAAGAAGTGGCTGTTCTGGGGGGCCCTCGGCTATCTGGTCCTCCCCGTCGACCTGCTGCCCGACCCCGTGTACCTCGACGACATCGGGGTGCTGCTGATGGCGCTGCGCTCGCTGCACGCGGAACGGCCGGAGCGGGAGAAGCTTCCGTGACCCCGGGGTGGCCGGTGCCGGGCCGGTGCGGTCAAGGGATGATCGCACCGCACCACTAGAGTTTCAGACCGGTTTCATCCCGGCACGAGAGGTACCAGTGACTCAGCACGCGATCCCGGACGGCAGCGTCGGCGGAAGGGGCCACGGCGGCGGCGAGGCCGGCCAGGGGACGGACGACGGCGGCCACGGCACGGGGGGCGCGGACCCGCGCGACTGGTGGCGCGAGTCCGTCGTCTACCAGGTGTACGTCCCGAGCTTCGCCGACGCCGACGGCGACGGCATGGGCGACCTGCGGGGGATCACCGACCGCCTCGGCCATGTCGCGGAGCTGGGCGCCGACGCGGTCTGGCTCACGCCGTTCTACCCCTCCCCGCTGGCGGACGGCGGCTACGACGTCGCCGACTACCGGGACGTCGACCCGCGCCACGGCACTCTGGAGGACTTCCGCGCGCTGCTGGCGCGGGCCCGCGCCCTCCAGCTCCGTACGATCGTCGACATCGTGCCCAACCACTGCTCCGACCGGCACCCCTGGTTCGTGGAGGCCCTGGCCTCCCCGCCGGGATCCGCCGCCCGTGACCGGTTCGTCTTCCGGGACGGCGGCGGTCCTGACGGGGCGGAGCCGCCCGCCGACTGGCAGTCCAAGTTCGGCGGCGCGGCCTGGACCCGCGTCCCCGACGGTCAGTGGTACATGCATATCTTCGCCGCCGAGCAGCCCGATCTGAACTGGGAGAACTCCGACGTCGTCGCCGACTTCGAGCGCACCCTGCGCTTCTGGCTGGACCTCGGCGTCGACGGTTTCCGGATCGACGTGGCGCACGGCCTGCGCAAGGACCTCACCCCGCCGCTGCGCGACACCCGCGGCGGCGACACCGCGCCCCTGAACGCGCCGCCCAGCGGTGAGGACCACCCCTTCTGGGACCGCGACGAGGTCCATGACGTCTACCGCGTCTGGCGCAAGATCACCGACTCGTACGCCCCGGCCCGGATCATGGTCGCGGAGGCGGGGGTCAGCGCGGCGCGACTGCCGCTGTACACCCGGCCCGACGAACTCCACCAGGCGTTCAACTTCTTCCATCTGCGCTGTCCCTGGGGCGCCGAAGCCTTCCGGGACACCGTCGACCTGTCTCTCACCGGCGCCGCGTCCGTCGGCTCCCTGCCGACCTGGGTGCTCTCCAACCACGACGTGGTCCGCCACCTCACCCGCTACGCGCTGCCCGAGGGGACCGACCCGCGCGCCTGGCTGATGAGCGAGGGCCCCACGCCCGCGCCCGACGAGGCGCGCGGCCGGCGGCGGGCCCGCGCCGCAGCGCTGCTGACCCTCGCCCTGCCCGGTACGACCTACCTCTACCAGGGCGAGGAGCTGGGGCTGCCCGAGGTCGCCGACCTGCCCGCCGACGCGCTGCGCGACCCGATGTGGGAGCGCACCGGCCGTACGGTCAAGGGCCGGGACGGCTGCCGGGTGCCGCTGCCCTGGACGGTGTCCGGCACCAGCCACGGCTTCGGGCCCGGCGGGAGCTGGCTGCCCCAGCCGGCGGACTGGGGCGCGTACTCCGTCGAGGCGCAGACGGGCCGCCCCGGCTCGTTCCTGGAGCTGTACCGTACGGCGCTGACCGTGCGCCGGGGCTTCCGCGGCGACGAACGCTTCGTGTGGCTGCCGTCGGCCGAGGGCGAACTGGCCTTCCGCAAGGGCGCGGGGCTGGAGTGCCGCGTCAACTTCTCCGACGTTCCGGTGCCGTTGCCCGCGGGCGCGGTCCCGCTGCTCGGCAGCGAGGCGCCGGAGCGCGACGGGGTGACGGGCGCCCCGCTGCTCGCACCGGACACGGCGGTCTGGCTGGACGCACGGGGGTAGCGCCGGAGCGGCGGGGCCGCGCGACGCCGCGCGGGGGTGGAGCCGGGGGAGGGGCGGTCAGATCACGCGGACGACGTGCTTGCCCCGTACCCCTCCCGCCTCCAGCGCGCGGTGGGCCGCCGCGATCTCCGCGAGGGGGTGGACGGTGTCCACGACCGGCCGCAGCACCCCGCTCTCCACATAGCCGGTCAGATCGGCGAAGTCCTGGTGCAGGGGGTTGCCGCTGAAGAACCGGACCCGCCGGGAGCCGTACACGGCGGACGCGAGCGTGTACGCGAGCGAGGCGGCGGCCCGGTCGATGTCGAGGGCGATGCCCACCATGCGCCCGCCGGGCGCGAGCAGCCGCCGGTAGGAGGCCGCCTCGCTGCCCACGCTGTCGAGGACGACGTCGAAGGCGCCGAGGTCCCGCAGCTCGCCGGGGCCGGTCTCGCGGTAGTCGTACGCCTCGTCGGCGCCCAGTTCCCGTACGAGCTCCAGGTTCTTGCCGCTCGCGAGCGCGGTGACATGCGCGCCGTACGCCCGTCCGAGCTGGACGGCGACATTGCCGACCCCGCCGCTCGCGCCCCGGACGAGCAGCCGCTCACCGGGCCGGACGCGGGCCTTGTCGCGCAGGGCGGTGACCGCCGTCGTACCGACGGGCAGCGCGGCGGCCTCCACCAGGTCGAGTCCGGCGGGGGCGAGCGCCACCTGCCGGGGCCGTACGGTCACATACTCGGCCGCGCTGCCCATGCGTCCGCGCGGAACCCCGCTCCGGGGCAGCAGGCCCCAGACCCGCGCGCCCACCGCCGGGCCGGTGAGCCCGGGGCCCAGGGCGGCGACCTCACCGGTGAAGTCGATACCGATGCGCCGGGGGAAGGTCCGGCCGCCGAGCAAGCGCAACTTGCCCGCGCGCATGGTGAGTTCGCCGCCGTTCACACTGGTGCCGTGCACCCGTACCAACAGCTCGCCGGGGCCGGCGACGGGGGTGGGCACCGTGCCCTCGTAGAGCACGTCAGGAGGGCCGTAACGGTCGTACAGCGCGGCGCGCATCTCGCTCAATGCCTTGCCCATCAGGAAGAGGAAGAGGGGTTAAGTGGAAGAGGTCTTTCACTTAATCGTCACGCTAACACGCGAACCGGACGACCTCTTCCACTTGGTTTAAAGTGAGAGACATGCCCGCCAAACCCTCTCGGATCCTGCGCGCCGACGCCCTCAACAACCGGCTGCGCATCGTCGAGGCCGCCCGCGAGACCTTCGCCGAACTCGGGCTCGACGTGCCGATGTCCGAGATCGCCCGGCGCTCCGGGGTCGGCGCGGCCACCCTCTACCGGCGTTTCCCCACCAAGGAGTCGCTGGTCACGGAGGTCTTCACGGACCAGCTCGCGGAGTGTGTCGCGGTCGTGGACGACGCCGCGAGCGACCCCGACCCCTGGCGCGGGTTCTGCGCGGTCATCGAGAAGGTGTGCGCCCTGCACGCCGTCGACCGGGGGTTCACCGCCGCGTTCCTCACGGCGTTCCCCGGCGCGCTCAGCTTCGAGCGGGAGCGCGAACGCGCCGAGGGGGTGTTCGGCGGGCTCATCCGCCGGGCGCAGGAGGCGGGACGGCTGCGCGCCGACTTCGTCCTGGAGGACCTCACCCTCGTCCTCCTGGCCAACGGCGGTGTCGCCGCGGGATCCGGCGGCGCCGGGCCGGTCGCCTCCCGCCGGCTCGTGGGCTATCTGCTCCAGTCGTTCCGGGCCGAGGGCGCCGTCCCCCTGCCGCCCCCGGCGCCGGTCGGACTGGACCGGATGTACTGTCCGCAGGACTGACGGGCCGTCAGGCGCCGCGCTGCCACTGCTGGTTGGTCGATCCGCCACAGGTGTACGTGATGACCTTGGCGGAGTTCTCCGCCGACGCCGAGGTGACATCGAGGCATTCGCCGCTCGCCCGCGAGGTCAGCGTCGTGTACCCGCTCGCGTTCACCGCCACCCGCCACTGCTGCTCGGGCGCGGAGCCGCACGCGCGCTGCTGGACGTCGGCCGCCGTCTCGGTCAGACAGAGCGAGCTGTGCCGGGCCATCAACTGCACGTAGCCGTCACCGGTGTTCCTGAACCAGAAGCGCTGATTGCCGCCGCCGTTGCAGGTGTACTGGGTGAGGGCGACATTGTCCACGATCGACTGGTTCGGTATGTCGGCGCACTTGCCGCTGTGCCGGGCGGTCAGCGTCTCGTACGGCCCGCCGGAACCGGTCACGGTGCCCGCCGCCGTGTCGACGGTCAGCTCCGGGTACCAGTCCATGGTCATCGAGGTGCTGGTCGGGAAGGCGAGCGGCAGCCACACGTACCGCGAGTCGTTGACCTTCTGGCCGAACGAGTTGCCCCACCGGTCGCCCATGTAGAGGTACGCCGTCCCCGAGGTGCCCTGGACGGGCAGGACGTACGCGGTCTGGGAGTTGTACGCCGTCGCGTCGCCGACGTTGCGCATCGCGCTCCACGGTCCGGCGAGCGAGGTCGCGGTGGCGTACTGCTGCTGGTTGGGGCTCCAGCCGGTGGCGCCGGACGTCAGCATGAAGTACACACCGCCGCGCTTGAACAGCGCCGGCGCCTCGCGGTGGCCGCCCGGCCAGGGGTTGGCGACCAGGCTCGCGACACCGGTGTAGTCCGAGGTGAGCCGGTAGATCTGGAGGTCGTAGTTCTCGCGGGCCGCCGACACCATGTAGCCGGCGCCGTCGGTGTCCGTGAAGAGGGTGATGTCCCGCGACATATGGGTGTCGAGCGGCCGGAAGCTGCCCTTCCAGGTGTAGTCGCCGTCGATCGTGGCGGACGTGGCCACGGCGGCCCGCGCCTGGCTGTAGTCCGTGGCGCTCTCCTTGTGCATCCACATCACGAACCGGCCGGTCGCCGCGTTGTAGACGACCTTCGGCCGCTCGATGTTGGCGGCGGCCAGCTCCGGATCGCTGGCCTGCGTCAGCACATGCCGGCGGAACTCCCAGGTCTTCAGGTCCGCCGAGCGGTACGCCGAGACGTACCGGAAGGTGTTGTCCGTGTTGCGGTTCTCGCCGAACCAGTAGTACCAGGCACCCACCTTGACGACCCCGCCGCCGTGGGCGTGCACCAACTGGCCCGTGCTGTCGGTGAACTGGCCGCCGTTGGTGACGGAGACCGGACCGGCCCCGGCGCCCTGCGCGGCGGTCGCGGGCAGGACGAGCCCCGCCACCGCGACACAGAGTGCGAGCAGGAACGTACGCACGCGACTCATCTCAGACACGCTCCCTCAGTACGGTGAAGTGCCGGGCGAAGCCCGAGAGTCCGGGCAGTTGGCGGATCGGCGTCCAGGTGCGCAGTCCGTCCAGACTGTCGCTGTAGTAGTACTTCTGCTCCGCGTAGCCGTCGAAGTAGATCCGCCAGCCGCCGTTGTCCAGTTGGACGAGCGCGGGCCCCTCGCGCCAACTGCCCCAGCCCGCCCAGTCACCGGTGCCGGTGAAGGTGTACGGCCCTTCGAGCCGGTCCGCGACGGCGTGCTCCAGGTACTTCGTCGTCTCCTGCTTGGTGATCGCGTGGTACTTGCCGTCGTGCCGCACGACGAACGTGTCGATGTAGTTCGACCGGTCGAGCCCGGTCAGCGGCCTCGGCGTGGTCCAGGTGCGCAGCGACGCGTCCGTCGCGGTGAGCAGATGCGGCCGGAAGGTGTACGTGTTCGTCGTGTCGAGCGAGACGATCAGATGCGTACGGCCGTCGGCGTCCACGAACCACTCGGGCGCCCAGGTACGCGCCAGCCCGGCCACCGGCAGGGTGTGGCGGGCGAAGAACTCCCAGTTGGTACGGTCCCTGCTGCGGGCGAGGCCGATGGTGTTCCCGGTCCAGTCGGTGGTGTGCGCGATGTAGTAGTAGCCGTCGGTGTGCCGGATCAGGCTCGGGTCGCGGATCAGCCCCGAGGGCGGGGTGTACGCGGGCCCCTTCAGCAGGGTGTACCCCAGCGCGTCCGCCGACTCGTACACGTACATGTTGGACTCGCTGGAGTTGGTGAACGCCGTCATCGTGTACCGCGTCACCGCCGCCGAGGTGTCCGGGACCGGCGCGTCGGCCACCGGCACCCCGAAGTCCGGTGTGCCGTCCGCCTTCCAGCCGAGCGTCTGGATCCGGGTGTGGCGGTTCGGGTCGTCGAGCGGATCGCCGTTGATCTCCTTGTACTGCCGCGCGTGGTAGACGAGGACGTCCGTCCGCCCGTCCTCGGCGACCGTGAACGAGTTGTGGCCGGGGCCGTACTGCCCGTTCGCCTCACTGCTGACGAAGACCGGAACGGGCGACTTCGACCAGGACGCGGGGGCGAGCAGATCACTGCCGGCGTCGGCGGTGAGCAGCCCCATGCAGTAGTGGTGGTCGGTGGCGCTCGCCGAGTACGAGACGAAGACACGGCCGCCCCGTTGGATGACGGCCGGTCCCTCGTTGACCCGGTACCCGACGGTCTCCCACGCGAACTCCGGTGTGGTGAGCCTGATCTGCGGGCCCTTGAGGGTCCACGGGTTCGCCATCGCGGAGAGGAAGAGACCGCTGTTGTTGTCGATTCCCGGCTCCTGCTGCGCCCAGGCGAGATAGCGGGTGCCGCGATGGGTGAAGGTGGTCGCGTCGAGGGAGAAGGTGTCCCAGGCGGTGGTGATCCGCCCCTTCTCCTTCCACGTGCCCAGGAACGGGTCCGGATGCTCGTTCTCCAGCACCCAGATCCGGATCTTCCACACGTCGTCGGCGCGTCCCGCCGCGAAGTAGATGTACCACTTCCCGTCGATGTGATGGATCTCCGGCGCCCAGATGTGCGCGCCCATGTCCCCGCTCGTGTGTCTGCGCCAGATCACCGACTCCTCGGCGGTCGAGAGACCGCCCAGGGAGCGGGACCGGCGCAGGATGATGCGGTCGTACTCGGGCGCCGTCGCCGTGAAGTAGTAACGGCCGTCGGTGTGACGGTGGATGTACGGGTCGGCCCGCCGCTCCACCAGCGGGTTGCGGTACGCCGGCCCGGCCGCGGCCGTACGGTCCGCACCGGTACCCGCGGCGTGGGGGGTGCCGGGTGCCGGGGTGCGCGGGGTGCCCGGCGCCGCGGCGTGGGCGAGGCCGGGAAGTGCGGCGAGTGCGCCCGCGCCGAGCGCCCCTTTCAACAGCAGGCGGCGGCCGGGGACATCACTGCGGCTCATGCAGTCTCCCTTTCCGGGACAGAGGGTCGCGTTCGAGAAGTCGAACACCATCTGTGATTCCGAACGCCGAAACCGTAGAGGCGCGTTACAGGGAGGTCAACGGGGCGGACGGGACCAACTCGCCTGTCCCGTCCGCCCCTGGGACATCACCGGCCCCGGGTTCCCCCGGGCTCCACCGGACGGGTCAGAGCCCGTAGCGGCTCTTCATGTGACGCCAGAAGTCCCGGTACATCCACTGGTCGAACTCGGTGATCCGGGTGGCGCTGCCCGCCTTCATGAGGAAGCCGCCGACACCGGTCGGGGTCCAGTCGTAGAAGTCGTCGAGACCGTAGGTGTGCCCGATCTCGTGCTCCAGGATGTGGATGTCCTCCTGGGCCCGCGCGCCGACCATGTACTCGCTGCCGATCCGCTGGCCCCAGTCACCGCCCGCGCCGCCCTGGAACCCCTTGGTCAGCCAGAGCGACTGGTCGTAGTGGCGGGCCGCTCCGCCGGGACACCTGGAGTAGTCGCCGTTCTGGTGGAAGAAGCGCCCGCAGTCGGGCGCGCACTGCGGGGCGCCCCCGCCGTCGAGCACATTGGTGTAGATGTCCACGGAGTTGTCCGTCCACTGGAGCGTGGAGCGGTTCTTGACGGCCCAGCCGACGATGTCGACCGGGACGTTCTGGTACGGGAAGCCCTCGAAGCCCGCGACGGTGTCCGTCCACTTCTTCGACTGGCGCTTCAGCGCGGTGTGGATCTCGTCGCGCAACTGCGCGCTGACCGGCTGGTCCGACTCCCAGCGGACGCAGTAGGAGATCCGGCCCTTGTTGGCCATCACCTGGTCCCAGCCGTAGTTGCGGAAGCCGTACAGGTCGGGGTACGTGGTCTCGACGTGCCGCCAGACCTCGTTCAGCGGCTGGACGAGCTGGGCGGGCGGGTTCCAGGCGGCCGGCGCCGCCGCGGCGGGCGCGGTCCCGGCGCCGAGGACGGGTGCGGCGCCGGCCGGGGTGACCAGACCGAGAACGGTGAGGGCGCCGACTGCGAGGGTGATCACAGCGGTACGGAGCGGGTGCAAGGACATCACGACTCTTCCCGGATGGGGGGCAGGGGGTGTGGGCGCGGACGCGCACACCCCCAGGTCTCCGCCGGGCGCCGAAAGGTTGCCGTCACGCGGACGGCCGGGACGCTTCCCTGGACCGCGTGCGGGGGAGCGGTCGCCACGTGGCTCCGGCCGCCGCTCCCGGCGGGTCGAGGCGGGGCAGGAACAGCACGGCGTCGTAGTCGTCGGGCGCGCCCGGGTCGAGCGGGAAGTAGCTGGGGTACTCGCTCCCGCGCGGCGCCAACTCGCCCGCCTCCGCGACCAGTCCGGCCAGTTCGGCGGCGGTCACCAGGCGCGGCGCCGAGGTGGTCGCGGCCAGCAGGCCCTCCAGGGTGTTCGCCGGTGGCGCGCCGATGCCCAGATGCGGTGCGGAGCCGATCGCCGTCGCGAGGACCACGTACCCGGGGCCGTGGGTACGGGCGAGATGGGCACCGGCCGGGCTCCACTCCACGTCCATGTCGCCGAACCGGGTGCGCGTCGGGCGCCGCCGCAGATGCAGGTTGTGGGCGAAGGCCAGGACCGGGCCCCGCCCCTGTTCACGGGCGGCGAGCGCGTCCAGGTTGGCCGCCATCATCGCGTCGCGGATCCCCGTGCACCGCGCCAGCCGCTCCCGGCGATCGGTCCGGGCCAGGACCGCGTGGTAGGCGAGCAGCCCGGCGGCGGTGCGGGCGGCGAGTTCGGCCTCGCGCAACGCCTCCGCCGGGGCGCCCACACCGAGGTGGGGCGCCCCGGCGGCGAGCAGCCACCCGAGATCGTCGGTGATCACCCGCAGTTCGCGGGCGTCCGCCGTGTCACCGACGGAGTACGCGTGGTCCATCGTGGCGCGGGGGTCGGACCAGCGGCCGTCGTCGCCGAGCAGCGCCTCGATCCGGCTCCACGGGTACGGCACCGTCGCGCCGCGCGCGGTGAGGAAGGCGTGCAGCAGGCGCAGGGCCGCGCGCGGACTGTGCGCCCCGCTCCGGTCGCTGTTCTCCATCGGCGCGTCGAACCCGGCGAAACGCACCTGCTCGGCCGGGGGCCGGGTGCCGTTGTGCGCGGTCAGCCATGCGACCAGCGCGCGATTGGCGGGGAGGGCCCCGAACCCGTGGCTGAAGCCCTCGGCCATCACCTCGTCGAGAGGCCCGTCGCCGCCCCGGACATGGTCGTCCACCAGGCGCCCCGCGAGGCAGTCCGATTCCAGCGTCACACAGCGGCATCCCGCGTGGGCGACGAGCCCCCTCAGCAGCTCGTCGCGCAGCCGGGGGAAGGCGGCGTCGCCGTGCAGCGCCTCACCCAGGGCCAGCACACGGGGCATCCGCGCCCGCGTCCCCAGGAACCGCTCGACGGCCGCGTACATCGATTCGTCTGTCGTCATGGCTTCGACGCTATCGTTGACGTTCCGGTTGAAGTCTGGTCCCGAAAACACCGGGAACAGCGCCGGAAAACCTCAAACGGGAGGACACCCGACGGCTCGGAGGAGCACGTATGAGACCCGTGGATCTGGCCCGGCCGCACGGACTGTCCGGGCAGGCCGTCCGCAACTACGAGGCCGCCGGCGTCCTGCCCGCCGCCGAGCGCACCCCCTCCGGCCACCGGCGCTACACCCGCGAGCACGCCGCCGCGCTGCGGACCTTCCTCGCCCTGATCCCCGCCCACGGCCACGCCGCCGCCCGCTCGGTCATGACGCTGCTCAACACCGGCCGGACCGTCGAGGCGCTCACCGTGATCGACCGCGGCCACGCCGAACTCCTCGCCGACCGCGAGACGCTGGACGCCATCGAGCGGGCCCTCACCGAGCTGACCCATGTCCCCGACGCCACCCAGCGCCCCGCCACCGTCGGGGCGCTCGCCCACCGGCTGCGCCTGCGCCCGGCGACCCTGCGCCGGTGGGAACGGGCCGGTCTGCTGCACCCGGCCCGGGATCCCGCCACCGGCTACCGGACCTACACCCCCGCCGACGTCCGCGACGCCCACCTGGTCCACCAGCTCCGGCGCGGCGGCTACCTCCTCACCCAGATCGCGCCGCTCCTGGCCGAACTGCGCGAGGCCGCCTCGCCCGACTCGGCGGCGTCCGCCATCGCCGACCGCCGCCACCGCCTGCACACCCGCGCCCTCGCCATGCTCCGCGCGTCCGCCGAGACCGGGCACTACCTCGACGGGCGCGGCCACCGCCGCACGGACGACCGGACATGACGGGCGGCCGTCAGCCGGCCACGAGCACGGCGGCGCCGTCCACCCGGTCCGCCGCGAGATCGGCGAGCGCCCGGTCCGCCCGGTCGAAGGGGTACGGGGTGACCGTCACACGGATCCCGATCCGGTCGGCCAGCGCCAGGAAGTCCCGCCCGTCCCGCCGGGTGTTGGAGGTGACACTGCGCAGCTCGCGCTCCTGGAAGAGATGGCGCCGATAGTTCAGCACCGGGATGTCGGAGAGATGGATCCCCGCGACGGCGAGCGTCCCCGCCCGGTCCAGCGCCGCCAGCGCCACCGGCACCAGATCGCCCACCGGGGCGAAGAGGACCGCGGCGTCCAGCGGCTCCGGCGGCGGATCGTCGGCGCCGCCCGCGGAGGCGGCCCCCAGCTCCAGGGCGAGTTCCCGCGCCCGCGGCGACCGGGTCAGCACATGGACGGTGGCGCCCTCGGCCAGCGCGACCTGCGCCGCCAGATGGGCGGACGCGCCGAATCCGTAGATCCCCAGCCGCCCGCCCGGCGGGAGCGCGCTGCGGCGCAGCGACCGGTAGCCGATGATCCCCGCGCAGAGCAGCGGCGCCAGTGAGGCGGCGTCCCGGTCCTCCGGCAGCCGGTACGCGAACGCCTCGGGGACGAGGGCGAGATCGGCGAAGCCGCCGTCCGCGTCCCACCCCGTGTAGCGGGACCCGGGGCAGAGATTCTCCCGCCCTGACCGGCACCACCGGCACGCGCCGCAGGTCGCGCGGAGCCACGCCCCGCCGGCCCGGTCCCCGGTACGGAACACCGCCACGCCCTCGCCCACGGCCACCACCCGGCCGACGATCTCGTGCCCCGGCACGGTGGCGGGGCGGCGCGGGGCCAGATCGCCCTCGGCGAGATGCAGATCCGTCCGGCACACCCCGCACGCCTCGACCCGCAGCAGCAGCTCACCCGGGCCCGGCACCGGCGCCGGTCGGCGCACCCGCACCAGCGGGCCGGTGGAGACGGGCCCGGGGGTCTTTACGGCCCAGCCGCCCATCGGCGGGCCGGCGCCGCCCTCGTCCTTCGCGGGTACGGAAGGAGTCATGACTCCAGCGTGCGTCCGGCGCCCCGCACCGGCAAACGCCGCCACGCAGGGTGCGCGGCGGATGGCCGGAAGCGATCGTACGACCGGATCCTTGGGAACCCCTTTACCTTCACGGGCGTTCAGCCTGCGGCCGTACCCGCGGCCGCCCCGTCGCAGCGGCGGGACCCCCCGTACTCCAGGAGGCAGCAGTGGCCCAGATCGACCTCGACAAGGTGTTGGACAAGGCGTGGGCGGACAAGGACCTGCCCGCCGTGCTCGACGCGCCGGTCTCCGCGCTGAAGGGGGTCTCGGACCGCCAGGGCAAGCTTCTTGACGAGGCGTTCGGCGTCAAGACGGTGGCAGATCTGGCCAACCTGAAGTACGCCCGCTGGGCGCAGGCACTGGCGACGCTCGACCCCTCCGCCAAGTAGCGTTCCGCACCGGCGAACAGAGCCCGGGGGGCGGGGGGGGCGCCCCCCCCCCCGCCGGGCCCCCGGGGGGGGGGTGGTGGGCGCGGGGGCGCCAGGGGGGGGCGCCGGGGGGGGCGCCCCGAGGCGGCGCCAGAGGGAGAG
>NZ_JBHZDA010000003.1:0-46857 GCF_042755665.1 Streptomyces sp. NPDC059142 | reverse complement strand
GCGCCCCCGCGCGAGACCCCCAGCGCGCCTCCCCCCCCAGCGACCCTCTCGTGGCCCCGCCCCCCGACACCGGCGCGGGCGCCCCGGCCCCACCCCCCCCCCCCCCCGCCCCCCCGGGGGCCGTTTAGAGTGACCGCGTCAGCCGTTGAGCGCGCCAGGTGCGCGCGCACGGAGAGCGACCAGGAGGTGAGGACATTGATGACTGTCACGGCGCTGGGCGTTGCCCAGGTTCAGAAGATCGTCCTCCTCATTCCCGTGGTCTCCGGCTGACTTTCCCTCTCTTTCCACGCCCGTGCGGGCGTGCCGGGGCCACCCTTCGAAGGGTCTCCCTTGAGTCTGTCCTCTCTCTCCACTCTCTCCACCACTTCGCACGCGCTCACCCCGTACGGCTGGGACATGGGCTGGGCCGCCGAGTTCGCCCCGTACGCCGAGCGCGGGCTGCTGCCCGGCCGGGTCGTACGGGTCGACCGCGGCCGGTGCGACGTGGCCACCACCGCCGGGGTCGTCCGGGCCGACACGGCCTTCGTGACCCCGCACGACCCGCTGCGGGTCGTCTGCACCGGCGACTGGGCGGTCGTCGACCCGGAAGGTACGCCCAGGTTCGTACGGGCGTGCCTGCCGCGCCGTACCGCCTTCGTACGCTCCACCTCCTCCAAGCGGTCCGAGGGCCAGATCCTCGCCGCCAACCTCGATCACGCGATCATCGCCGTCTCCCTGGCGGTCGAACTCGACCTGGGCCGGATCGAACGGTTCCTCGCCCTCGCCTGGGAGAGCGGCGCCCTCCCGCTCGTCGTGCTCACCAAGGCCGATCTCGTCGAGGACCCCGCCGTACGGGCCCATCTCGTCGAGGACGTCTCCACCTCCGCCCCCGGGGTGCAGGTGCTCGCCGTCAGCTCGGAGACGGGGGAGGGGATCGAGGTCCTGTCGGCCGTGCTGTCGGGCGGTACGAGCGTGCTGCTCGGCGCGTCCGGGGCCGGGAAGTCGACCCTCGCCAACGCCCTGCTCGGGGAGGAGGTGATGGAGGTACGGGCCACGCGTGACGTGGACGGCAAGGGCCGGCACACCACCACGACCCGCAACCTCCTCGTCCTGCCCGGCGGCGGCGTCCTCATCGACACCCCCGGGCTGCGCGGGGTCGGGCTCTGGGACGCGACGACCGGGGTCGGCCAGGTGTTCTCGGACATCGAGGACCTGGCGGGGGAGTGCCGCTTCCAGGACTGCGCCCATACGGCGGAGCCCGGATGCGCGGTGCTCGCCGCGGTCGAGGACGGTTCGCTCTCCGTACGGCGGCTGGAGAGCTACGGCAAGCTGCTGCGGGAGAACCAGCGCATCGTCGCCAAGACCGACGCCCGGCTGCGCGGCGAGATCCGGCGGGAGTGGAAGCGCAAGGGCGCGGAGGGGCGCGCGGCGATGGAGGCCAAGCGCGGCCGGGTCCGCTGACCGGCGGCCGGACCGGCGGTCGCGACGACTGCCGGACCGGCGGTCGCAACGGCTGCCGGACCGGCTCAGGACCGGCGGCCGGGGCGGCTCAGGACCGGCGGCCGGGGCGGACGGTGACCGGCGGACGGATGCGATGTCCGAAAGCCGCGAGTGCGCCCGTCCCGGCTGCCGCACACTGGACTCGTGATGGACGAAGAGACCAGGTACGAGGCGGTCGCCAGCCGTGATGCCCGGTTCGACGGCGCGTTCTTCTTCGCCGTCGAGACCACCGGCATCTACTGCCGGCCGAGCTGCCCCGCCGTCACCCCCAAGCGCCGCAACGTCCGCTTCTACCCGACCGCCGCAGCCGCCCAGGGCCACGGCTTCCGCGCCTGCCGCCGGTGCAGGCCGGACGCCGTGCCCGGGTCGGCGGAGTGGAATGTGCGCGCCGATGTCGTCGGCCGCGCGGTGCGCATGATCGGGGACGGGGTCGTGGACCGGGAGGGCGTGCCGGGGCTGGCCGGGCGGCTCGGGTACAGCACCCGTCAGATCCAGCGCCAGCTCACCGCCGAACTGGGCGCGGGACCCGTCGCCCTCGCCCGTGCCCAGCGCGCGCATACCGCCCGGGTCCTGCTCCAGACGACCGGACTGCCGGTCACCGAGATCGCGTTCGCCGCCGGGTTCGCGAGCGTGCGCCAGTTCAACGACACGATCCGGCAGATCTACGCCCGCACCCCCAGCGCCCTGCGCACCGAGTCCGGCACGGGGACCGGCGCCCGGCGCGACACCCGCGCGGCGTCCGGGAGCGCCGGGCCCTCCGTGCCCGTGCCCGCCCGGATACCGCTCCGGCTCGCCCACCGGGGCCCCTACGCCGCCTGCGACGTCTTCGACCTGCTCGCCCTGGAGGCCCTCCCCTCCGTCGAGGAGGTGACGGGGCCGCCCGGCGCCCGCACCTACCGCCGTACGCTGCGGCTGCCGCACGGCTCCGCCGTCGTCGCCGTCGACGAGGCCCCGCCCGCGCGCGGCGACACGGCGGGACGCTCCGCCAACGGCTGGCTGGAGGCGCGGATCCACCTCACCGAGCTGCGCGACCTCACCACCGCCGTCCAGCGGCTGCGCCGCCTCCTCGACCTCGACGCCGACCCGTACGCCGTGGACGAACGCCTCGGCGCCGACCCCGCGCTCGCCCCCCTCGTCGCGGCGCGCCCCGGGCTGCGCTCGCCCGGCGCCGCGGACCCGGTGGAGTACGCGCTGCGGGCAGTCCTCGGGGACGCCGGAGCCGCGCGGGCCGTGGAGACGTACGGGGAGACGCTGGAGCACCCGTGCGGCGGGCTCACCCGGCTCTTCCCCGGGCCCGCCGCGCTGCGCGCCGACCCGGTGGCGGGCCCGCTCGCGACCGCGCTCGCCGACGGCACCGTACGGCTCGACGCGGGCGCCGACCGGGACGCGGCCGAACAGGCGCTGCGGGCCGTCGCGGGGGTCACCCCCGCCATCGCCGCGCTGATCCGGATGCGGGCCCTCGGCGACCCGGACGTGACACCCGAGGGGGAGCGCGACGAGGAGGCGTGGCGGCCGTGGCGCTCCTACGCGGCCGGGCACCTGCGCGCGGCCCGGCGGGCCGCCGGAGCACCGGTCAGTCGAGACCCCAGCTGTGGATCTTCCGCGGATGGATACGGATCAGCTCCTCGCTGAAGTGCGGGCCGAGGTCGTGAGGGCCCGTCAGCAGCTCCGCCTCGCCCCGGACGTCCACCCCGCGCACCGTCCACGGCGTCGTGCTCACGATGTCGTCGACGACCAGGGCGACCCGGGGATTGGCCTGGAGATTGCGCCACTTCTTCGTCGTACCGAGGGCGAAACCACCGATCAGGATGGTCCCGTCGTCCTGCGGGAAGAAGCCGACCGGGTTGGCCTGCGGCTGCCCCTGCGGATCGACGGTCGCCATCCGGCCCAGCCGCTGGGTCCGCAGATACGCGCGTTCGGCCTCGCTGAATTCGGTCATGCCCCACCCTCACACGGGGACGGGGCCGCCGCACCGCTCTCCGGGACGGCCGGGGCCCCACCACCCCCGCGTGGCGGCCCCACGGCCGCGCTCTCAGCCCCGGGTCAGCACCACGCCCAGCCACGCCCCCACCACCAGCAGACACGCGAACAGCTCCACCAGCAGGGACGCCCCCGCCGTCCGCATCACCGCACGCGTGGACGCCGAGCCGTCCCGGTGGCTGCCCAGCCGAGCCCGTTCCGCGCCGTAGATCCCGCCCACGAACCCCAGGATCCCGCCCACCACCGGCACCACGAAGAACCCCACGATGCCCGCGACCCCGCCGGTCACCACCGTGCGGCCGGGCACCCCCGCACCACGCTGCCTGCGGGCCGGCAGGAGCGGCCGGAGCGCCTGGTTGAGCAGCAGGAGCGCGGTCGCGCCGATCAGCAGCGCCCAGGCGGGGCGGGTGGTGTCGGTCAGCGCCCACCAGAGCACGGCCGCCCAGACGATCGCCTGCCCCGGCACTCCGGGGACGAGTACGCCGAACAGACCGAGCAGCATGACCAGGGCGACCAGCACGAGCTGCCAGACTTCCATCCGCCAACTGTGCAGTACGCCGCCCGCTCCCGCAGGTCGCGCCCGCGCCGGGTGGGCGTGTTCAGCCCTCCGGGCCGCGGGCCACCCAGCCCCGCTCGTACGCGTGCCAGCCGAGCTGGAGCCGGGTCGTCACCCCGCTCAGCTCCATCAGTCCCTTCACCCGGCGCTGCACGGTCCGCAGCCCCAGGTCGAGCTGTTTGGCCACGCTCGCGTCCGTCATCCCGGCGAGCAGCAGCGACAGGATCTCCAGATCGGTGGGGTCGGGGCCGGGCGGACCGTCCTCCCGTACCGTCCCGTCCGTCCCCAGCCGCAGCGGCAGCCCCTCACGCCACACCGCCTCGAAGAGCCCCATCAGCGACTCCAGCAGCCCGCTGGCGTGCACGACCAGCGCCGCGGGCCCGATGCCGCGGCCGGTCAGCGGCACCATCGCCAGCGCGCGGTCCGCGACCACCAGCTTCGTCGGCACCCGCTCCGTGACCCGGACCCGTTCCTGCCGGCCGAGCGCGGCGGCCAGTTCGGTGAGCCCGGTGGGCTGGGCCAGCACCTCGCGCTCGATGACCACCCGGTAGGCGACGCCCCGGCTCGCCGCGCCGTCCTCGGCCTCGTTCTCCCGCCCGGTCACGGCGACCGGCTGCCCGGTGACCAGGGCGCAGACCTCCTCGGTGGCCCCGAGCTGGAGCTGGAGGAAACGGTGCGCCACGGCGCTGGCGCCCGTCACCACCTCGATCAGATCGTGCACGGCGGGCTCCGCCGCCTCCGCGCGGTACTCCTGGGCGAGCAGCACCGCGGCCAGCTCCGCCTGTTCGAGCTGATGACGGTGCTGGGTCAGCAGCGCGCCCAGCGCGACGGCGGGCGGTGCGGCGACCCAGCGGCCCGCCCGGGAGGAGGACCGGGCGGCCAGACCCTGCCGCTCCAGCCTGCGCAGCGCCCGTTCGGTCTCCGCTTCGGGAAGGGCCAGCCGGTGCGCCAGATCCGCGACCTCCGCGGCCCCGATCGCCACCAGCGCCCGATACGCGGCCTCGTGTCTCTCGTCCAGACCTATGGCTGACAGCACCCCGCCCACCCCTCCCCGCTCATGCCGCGCGACCTCCTCGGACGCTTCGGTACCCCGGCCCACCGTGGCGGATACCGGCCACGGCGTAAACCCGCCGTGCCCATCATCCCCTCTTGGCCCCGGCACTCTGTCATGGTGGCGCCATCACAGCAGCAACAGTCCCGGTCATATGCCTCTGTGCCTCTTCGGCCGGGTTGTGCTCGGGAGAGCGGTACGTGCGGCCCTGGCGCCCGCGTACCGGCCCGCGCTGGATCTGTGACCGTTCGCCGGGCGTCCTTCCCGTGGGGGGTGGGGTCGCCCGGCGGACTCATTTTCGGCGATGCCCGTTTTCGCTCCCCGGGAGCGGTCGACAATAAGGGACATGAGCGAGCAGGGGGAGCGGCCGGGCACGGACGACTGGTGGGCCCGCCTGTACGACGCGTCCGCGCCCGACACGGGCCCCGCCGCGAAGTCGGGGGACACGCTCGACGACCGCTTCGACTCGGCGGCGGGCGCGGTGAACACCTCCCCGGCCGAGGCGGAACCCGAACCGGAACCGGACGACGGGTGGCCGGGGGCGCGGCCCCCCGCCTGGTGGGAGCAGGCGCCCGCGCCGGCCCCGTACGCACCCAGCGACGCCAGACCCCTGCCGAGCACGGACGCCCAGGACGCGGTACCGCCCCCGGCCCCGCAGCCCCCGGCCGCCCCGCCGCCTTCGGCGACCCCGCCCGTACCCCCGCCCGTACCTCCGCCCGTACCCGCGCCCGCGCCCGCGTCCGGTCCGCGGGCCGTCCCCGATCCCCGCTCCGCGCCGGGGCGCGCCCCCGCCCCCGTACCGGAGCCCGCCCGGGTCACCCATCTCGGTGACCGGCCGCCCACCTACGCCCCCGAGCCCACCGCACTGCCCGCCGCCCACCCCGACCGGCTGGACCGGCTCACCGCCGACACCGTGCTCGACGGGGCCGCCTACGGGACGTACACCCTGCGGGCCGTGTCCGTACGGGGCGACTCCGCGCGGTACCGGGGCGAGCCCCGGCGCGACGCGCTGCTCACCGCCCGCTTCGGGACCGGGCCCGGCGCGCTCGTCCTCGTCGCCGTCGCCGGCGGCGCCCGTACGGCCGAGGGCGCCCACCGGCCCGCCGACGACCTCTGTCACTGGATCGGCGGCGCCGTCGGCCGCAGCCACGACAGGCTCGCCGAGGATCTGCGGGCCGACCGCAGGGGCGAACTCAAATCCGGGCTGCACCGGCTCACCGACCGGGGGTTCGGCAAGCTCCGGGCCCGCGCCGCCGAACTGGGCCTGGCGCCGCAGCAGTACACCGCGAGCCTGCGCTGTCTGCTGCTCTCCGCCGACCCCGGCTGCCGGACCCGGGTGTCCTTCGGGATCGGCCCCTGCGGTCTCTTCCGGCTCAGGGACGGCGGCTGGCAGGACCTGGAGCCCCCCGTCCCCGCCGCCGCGCCCGTCCCCGCCGCCGGGACGCCCGGGGGCGACCGGACCACCATGGACCTGGAGATCACCAAGAACCACGCCCCGTACATCGAGGGCCCGCTCCCGCCGCCGCCCGAGCCGTTCCGGTTCCGGGCGACCGTCGGCCGTCCCGGCGACACGCTCCTGCTGTGCAGCGCGGGGCTGGCCGAGCCGCTGCGCGGGGAGCCCGCGCTCGCCGGGGAGCTGGCCGGCCGCTGGGCGGCGCAGGAACCACCGGGGCTGGCCGACTTCCTCGCGGACACCGCACTCCGTGTGAAGGGCTACGCCGACGACCGTACGGCGGTCGGCGTCTGGGAGAGCTGACCGGGGAGACGCCCCTCGCCGGCAGGCGCGGCTGCGCGTGCGCGACCGGCCCCGCCATGGGTTGATGGAGACCGCGGGGCGGACCGGCCGCCCCGCCCGTCACCGGAGAGGGCGCGGATCCATGGCCAAGCAGAACGTGGCGGAACAGTTCGTCGACATCCTCGTCAGAGCGGGCGTCCAGCGGCTGTACGGAGTCGTCGGCGACAGCCTCAACCCCGTCGTCGACGCCATCCGCCGCACCCCCGCCATCGACTGGATCCAGGTCAGGCACGAGGAGACCGCCGCCTTCGCGGCCGGCGCCGAGGCCCAGATCACCGGGACGCTGGCCGCCTGCGCGGGCTCCTGCGGCCCCGGCAACCTGCACCTGATCAACGGCCTGTACGACGCGCACCGCTCCATGGCCCCCGTCCTCGCGCTCGCCTCCCACATCCCCTCCGCCGAGATCGGCCTCGGCTACTTCCAGGAGACCCACCCCGAACGGCTGTTCAACGAGTGCAGCCACTACAACGAGATGATCTCCAGCCCCCAGCAGATGCCCCGGCTGCTCCAGACGGCCGTCCAGCACGCCATCGGCCTGAGCGGCGTCAGCGTCGTCACCCTGCCCGGCGACATCGCCTCCTCGCCCGCCCCGGAGAAGGCGGTGGAGCACTCCCTCGTCACCTCCCGCCCGTCGGTACGCCCCGGTGACGCGGAGATCGAGAAGCTCGTCCGCCTGATCGACGAGGCGGACCGGGTCACCCTCTTCTGCGGCAGCGGTACGGCGGGGGCGCACGCCCAGGTGATGGAGTTCGCCGAGCGGATCAAGTCGCCCGTCGGCCACGCGCTGCGCGGCAAGGAGTGGATCCAGTACGACAACCCGTACGACGTCGGCATGAGCGGACTGCTCGGCTACGGGGCCGCCTACGAGGCCACCCACGGCTGCGATCTGCTGCTGCTCCTCGGCACGGACTTCCCGTACAACGCCTTCCTGCCCGACGACGTCAAGATCGCGCAGGTCGACATCAGGCCCGAGCGGCTGGGCCGCCGCTCCAAGCTGGACCTCGCCGTGTGGGGCGACGTCCGAGAGACGCTGACCTGTCTGACCCCGCGCGTCCGCGCCAAGACGGACCGCCGCTTCCTGGACAGGATGCTGAAGAAGCACGCCGACGCGCTGGAGGGCGTGGTCAGGGCGTACACCCGCAAGGTCGAGAAACACACGCCGATCCACCCCGAGTACGTCGCCTCCGTCCTGGACGAACTCGCCGACGAGGACGCCGTGTTCACCGTGGACACCGGGATGTGCAACGTCTGGGCGGCCCGCTACCTCACCCCCAACGGGCGCCGCCGGGTCATCGGCTCCTTCAGCCACGGCTCGATGGCCAACGCCCTGCCGCAGGCCATCGGCGCGCAGTTCACCGACCGGAACCGGCAGGTCGTCGCGATGTCCGGGGACGGCGGATTCACCATGCTGATGGGCGACTTCCTCACGCTCGTCCAGTACGACCTGCCGGTGAAGATCGTCCTGTTCAACAACTCGGCTCTCGGCATGGTGGAGTTGGAGATGCTGGTGGCCGGACTGCCCTCGTACGGCACGACCAACCACAACCCCGACTTCGCCGGGATCGCCCGCGCCGCCGGCGCCTACGGGGTACGGGTCGAGAAGCCCCGGCAGCTCGCGTCCGCCCTCAAGGACGCCTTCAAACACCGGGGTCCCGCGCTGGTGGACGTGGTCACCGACCCGAACGCGCTCTCCATCCCGCCGAGGATCAGCGCCGAGATGGTGACGGGCTTCGCCCTCTCCGCGAGCAAGATCGTGCTGGACGGCGGGGTCGGCCGTATGGTGCAGATGGCCCGCTCCAACCTGCGGAACGTACCCAGGCCCTGACCCCGCCGCCCACCGCCCCGGCGACCCGCGCCAACTCCGGTGCGGTTACGCCGGGGTGAGCCGCAGCGTCAGGATCTGGAACGGCCGCAGCCGCAGCCGCACCCCCTCCTCGCCCGGCTCCGCGTCGTGCAGCGGCCGTTCCAGCAGATCGGTCACGCGTGCCCCGCGCAGCGGGAACCCGACACGCAACGTGGCGTCGGCCCGGCCGCCCGCCGACTCGTAGAGCCGTACGATCACATCGCCGCTCCGGTCCTCGGCGAGCTTGACCGCCTCCACGGTCACCGCCGGGCTGTCGATGTCGACCAGCGGCGCCAGCTCCGGGGCCGCCGCCACCCGCAGCGGCAGATTGAGCGCCAGCCCCTCCTGCACACTCTCCTCCACCGTCGCGCCGGGCAGCAGCGCGTACCGGAAACGGTGCGTCCCCTGGTCCGTCTCCGGATCCGGGCTGTGCGGGGCGCGCAGCAGCGTCAGCCGTACGGTCGTCCCCAGGCCCTCCGGGTGGGGAGTGCGCGTCACATCGTGCCCGTACGTCGAGTCGTTGAGCACCGCGACCCCGTACCCCGGTTCGGCGACCCGCAGCCAGCGGTGGGCGCAGATCTCGAACCGGGCCGCGTCCCAGCCGGTGTTGTCGTGCGTGGCCCGGTGCACATGGCCGAACTGGATCTCGGCGGTGGACCGTTCGGCGTGCACATCGAGCGGGAACGTGGCCTTGAGGACCTTCTCCGACTCACGCCAGTCGATGTCCGTGACGACATCGATCCGGTTGCTGCCCGCCGTGAGCCGGATCTCCTGGGTGATCCGGGACGCCCCGAACGCCCGTACCACCCGCACCGCCGCCCGCAGCGGGCCCCGCTCCGTCACCTCGACGGACTCCGCCCCGACCAGATCCGTGTGCCGGTGCCGGTAGTGCCGGTCGATGTCCCAGGCGTCCCACTGGTTGGGGTGGTCGGGGTGGAGCTGGAGCAGATTGCCCCGGCCGCCGGGCGCCAGCACCTCGCGGCGCGCCACGAGATCCCGTACCGAGGAGAGCAGCCCGTCCGCGTCGACCACCACTTCCACCAACTGGTTCCTGAGCGTGACCGGCCCGCGACCGCCCCCGCCCTCCCCCGACACCGACACGGAGACCCCCGACCGGTCCAGCGCGCCGGTGAACGACCCGGACGCCAGCGACCGGGTGAACGCGGCGGCCAGCACCCGGCCGCCCGGCAGCGGCTGCGCGCGCACCGACGCCGGGACGTCCGCCGCCTGGAACTCGACCGGCTCACGGCGCGCGAACGGCGCCGCGTTGAGCACCGCGGGCCGGCCCCCGCCCAGCGCCGCCACCGCGTCCGCGACGATCCCCTCCAGCTCCTCCCGCACCGCCCGGTACGTCGCCCGCGCCTCCCGGTGCACCCAGGCGATCGACGAACCCGGCAGGATGTCGTGGAACTGGTGCAGCAGCACCGTCTTCCAGATCCGGTCCAGCGCCTCGTACGGATACGCGTACGGCCGCGCCCCGGGCGCGGGACGGCCACGCAGCGCCGCCGTCGTCGCCCACAACTCGGCCTCACGCAACAGGTGTTCACTGCGCCGGTTGCCCTGCTTGGTCTTGGCCTGGGTGGTGTACGTCGCCCGGTGCAGCTCCAGGTACAGCTCTCCCGACCAGACCGGCGCCCGCTCCCCGTACTCCTCGCGCGCCGCCGCGAAGAACGCCGCCGGGTGCTCGATCTCCACCCGGGGCGAGCCCTCCAGGGACTTCAGCCGGCGCGCCTTCTCCAGCATCTCCCGGGTGGGACCGCCCCCGCCGTCCCCCCAGCCGAACGGCACCAGGGAGCGCGACGCCCGGCCCTTCTCCGTGAAGTTCCGCTCCGCGTGGGCCAGTTCGGAGCCGTGGAACTGCGCGTTGTACGTGTCCACCGGCGGGAAGTGGGTGAAGACCCGGGTGCCGTCGATCCCCTCCCACCAGAAGGTGTGGTGGGGCATCCGGTTCGACTGGTTCCACGACAGCTTCTGCGTGAGGAACCACTTCACCCCCGCGAGCTTCGCCAACTGCGGGAAGGCCGCCGTGTATCCGAAGGAGTCCGGCAGCCAGATCTCCTCCGTCTCCACCCCCAGCTCCTCCTGGAAGAAACGCTTGCCGTGCACGATCTGCCGGGCCAGCGCCTCACCGCCCGGCATGTTGGCGTCGGACTCCACCCACATCGAACCCACCGGCGCCCAGGTGCCGTCCTTCACCGCCTGCTTGATACGCCGCCAGATGTGCGGCTGGTGATCCCGCACCCACGCGTACTGCTGCGCCTGCGAGCACGCGAAGACCAGCTCCGGATACTCCCCGGCGAGCGCCGTGACATTGGCGAACGTCCGCGACGCCTTGCGCACCGTCTCACGCAGCGGCCACAGCCACGCCGAGTCGATATGGGCGTGGCCCGCCGCCGAGACGCGGTGCGCGCTCGACGACGCCGGCCGCGACAGCGCGCCCGCCAGCTCCCGCCGCGCCCCGGCCGCCGTACTCGCCACGTCGTGCAGGTCCAGCGCGTCCAGGGCCGACTCCAGGGCGCGCAGGATCTCATGGCGCCGCGACCGGTCGGTGGGCAGCTCGGCCATCAGCTCCGAGAGCACCTCGATGTCCAGGACGAGATGCCACACCTCCTCGTCCAGCACGGCGAGTTCGGCCGAGGCGAACCGGTAGAGAGGGCGGTCGCCGGCCGTCAGCACGTCCCCGAGGAGCGTCGGCTCGAAGGAACGCAGCACCGCCGGGTTGGCCGCCGCCTCCAGCAGCAGATCCACGGACTCGCCGCCCACCGCCGGTGCGGCCACCGGGACATGCCGGTTGCGCGGATGGATGCCCTTGAGGGGCACGCCCGACGCGTCGTACACCAGCCCCTCGGCCTGGAACCCGGGCCCCTCACCGGTGAACCCGGGGTCGATCACCACCTCCACCCGGCTTCCCGCCCAGCCCTCCGGCACGGTGCCGGTCAGCCGGAACCAGCTCGTCGACCACGGCGAACCCCACTCCGTACCCGTGGCGAAGGGCTCGTACGTCCCGCGCAGCGCCCGCTCCACCGGCACCGGTTCCCCCGGGGCGTGCCAGACGGCGAGCGTCAGCGGCTGCCGCGCCGCGTACTGCGCGGGGCGGATGAACTGGCGGAGCGCGCGCTCCAGCCGCCCTTCCACGTGCGTGCGGTCGTCGTGCATCGGGGCTCCTCGCTCCTCGGGATCGCTCCCCCCAGGACTTCCCCGCGGCCGCCGTGCGCACCCACCCGGCCGTGGCGGACCGCTGCCGGGGCGCCGACAGGTGACGAACGCCATGAGTGGCCCATTCCGGCAAGGGGAATACACCTCTTGTACGCATGCGCCACGAGCCATTTCCGGCGGGGGCTTGAAGTGACGAGCGGGGGGACCGAGTGATGAGAGGGCTACGGCGCAGAGTGGGGGGCGCCGATCTGGCCGCCGTCCCCGAGGTGCGGCATGCCTTACGGGAGATGCTGGGCCACTGGCGGGAGCGGGACTCCGCCGAGGTGGCCGAGCTGCTGATGAGCGAGCTGGTGACGAACGCGCTGGTCCACACAGAGACGGGCGCGGTGGTGACGGCGACCGTCGCGGACTCGCGACTGCGCGTGGAGGTACGGGACTTCGTCGGCGCGCTGCCCGCGCCGCCCGAGCCGCACCGCCCGGTCCCCGACGACTCCACGCACGGCAGGGGGCTGGCGCTGGTCAGGAGTCTCGCGGACGACTGGGGGATAAGGGCGAGGCCGCTGGGGAAAGTCGTCTGGTTCGAGCTGGACGGTGAGGCGGCGTAGCCGGTGGTTCCCGAACGGAGGCCGCCCCGGCGGCCGGTGGAGGCGCGACGACGAAGGACCGGCGTGACGATGATCCGTCACGCCGGTCCGGGGAATGCCGCCGCACACGCCGGTGCGGGTGGTGCCTGTGGAGCTGGTCACACGGGTCGTGCTGGTGACGCGGATGGCGCTGTTCCACGTGGTGCGGTGCGGTGCGCCGATGGTCCGCCGAGCTGTCCGGACTCAGCCGAACTGACGCTCCATCTCCTTGAGCTTGCGCTCCAGGGAGTCGAGCCTCGGCAGCGCCTGGGTGTCGTCCTCGGCGGTGAGGTCCACCGTACGGGCCTCAGGACCCTTCGCGGGTTGAAGGGAGAGCCGGGAACGCTGGGGAAGCTGCGGCTGCTCCCCTATAGCAGGCTCCGCTGCGGCCTCGACGGCCGGCGGCGAACCCGACCCCGAAGTCGCCGAGGGAAGGGCGACCTGACGGCCGCCGCGCCCACGGCCCCAGGCGCGGTGCTGCCGGTTGAGCGCCTTGATCTGCGCCCGCTCCAGCTTCACCTGCTCGCGCCTGCGGAGACGGCCCTGCTCCTTCTGGCGCCGGTCCTCGCGCACCTCGTCGACGGCCTCGTCCAGCGTCCGCACGTTCTCCAG
This sequence comes from Streptomyces sp. NPDC059142, assembly GCF_042755665.1. Classification (NCBI taxonomy): domain Bacteria; kingdom Bacillati; phylum Actinomycetota; class Actinomycetes; order Kitasatosporales; family Streptomycetaceae; genus Streptomyces; species Streptomyces sp. NPDC059142. Next base: position 33,762 of record NZ_JBHZDA010000003.1, on the reverse strand, counting down.
AAGCATCAGGGACCAGGCCGCGAAGGTCTCGCGCGGTGCCCGGAGCCACCGCACGATACGGATCTGCGGCAGCGGACGGGGGACGAGCCCCTGTTCGCGGAGCGCCGCCCGGCGGGTCTGCTTCAGCGCGCGGTCGAAGAGCACCGCGGCCGAGAGAGACATACCGGCGAAGAAGTGCGGAGCGCCCTCGTGGCCGAGGCCCGTGGGCGCGTGCACCCAGTTGAACCAGGCGGCGGCACCGGCGAACGTCCACACGAGCAGCCGCGACCCGAGGGCCGCGTCGCCGTGGCTGGCCTCGCGCACCGCGAGGACCGAGCAGAACATCGCCGCGCCGTCGAGACCGAACGGCACGAGATACTCCCAGCCGCCCGACAGACCCAGGTTCTCCTGGCCGAAGCCGACCAGACCCTTGAACGAGAGAGCCGCAGCCACGGCGGCACAGCAGAACAGCAGAGCATAGGAGGCCATCCCGTAGATGGCCTCCTTGCGCCTGCGGCGCTCCTCGCTGCGCTCCCACGAGTCCTCGACAGCCGGCTTCTCCCGGGAGCGCTTGCCACCGGCGAGAACCGCGACCGTCACCAGGGCCCCGACGACCAGCACGACGCCGGGAATCAGCCAGTTCAGCGATATGTCAGTCAGTCGCATGCGGTGTTCCTTGCATCGCAGTAGGGCGTTTGAATCGCCATTTTGGCGGAAGTGCGGTGCCCCTCAGAGGGTTTTGGGACAAGAGAACACCAACGGGGCGGTGTGGCACACAAATATGCACGATCGGCTAGAGCTGCCGTTCGGCAGGTGGCTGTCATGTTCGATTAATATCACTACTGAGGGTGGCGTGGAATCCACGGGTGACGGAGGGTCAGACGGTCGCGCTGAGCTTCCTGACCCGGTCGTCGTCGCAGGTACGCGGACAGGTGACGCAGGTGTCCTCGGGGCGCAACGTGTAGAAAAGGCAGCAACTCGCTCGGTCACGGGTCGGCAAAGATTCGCCCCCCGGACCCGTCAGCTCACGGAAGCCCGCGGCACCCACGTACGGCTTGGTCGCCCCCGGCAGCAGCAGCTCCAGCTCCGCCATCGCGCGCCGCTCCTCGCCGAGCAGATGCGCGACGTACCAGAGCCCCTCGACGATCTCGTCGGTCGCCATGCCCCACAGCGCCCGCCTGCCCCGCCGCATACGCGGGGCGAACCCCTCCAGGACGGGCCCGAGGTGCTCGGCCACGGCCGCCCGCACCTCGTCGCGCAGCGCCTCCTCGTCCGGTACGACACGGGCGCCGGGCAGTGACGCGGCGGGGTCGTCCGGCAGGCAGGCGAACTCGTGCACACGGACGGTCATCCGGCCCAGCGCCCGCTGGAACGAGACGGACCCGACCGGGATCCGCGGCACCCGGCGGTGCAGGAACCACGGCACGGTCATCAGCAGACAGGCCGGCCAGGCGTACCGGTGCAGCGCGAAGCTGGCGATCACATCGGGCCGGGCCCGCTGTCCGTAGTCGCGCAGCACCTGCGACTCGTCCCAGGCGAGAAACGTGTCCAGGGCGGGACCGCCGGCCGCCAGCTCGGCCGCGCCCACCCAGCCGCCGCCGACGGGCGGCTGCTCACTGTCGGTGAGCTGATGGATGCTCAGCGCGGGAAACACCTCGGTGAGACGGGCGTACGCGCCCGTCACGGGAGAGGGGAGGAGGCCGGGCAGGACGGCGGGGACGGTCATGCAGGGGACCACCGAATCGGGATCGTTTGCAGGTAAGCCTTACCTTACCCGATGTGATCGAGGTTTGAACTGCGCCCCGGTCGGCCTATCGTGCACAGGGAGGATCCGGCCCTCCCGCGAGCCGGGCTCACCGGAAGGCCGAGGAGGACCCGAGTGGAGCAGGGCAGAGCGCGTGAGGTCACCGCGCCGGTGACGCCCGCGCCCCGGGCCGCGCGGCCCGGGGCATCCGGCCCGTCCGGGGCGGCGGGGGCTCCCGGAGGGGCGCAGGGGGCGGCGTCCGGAGGCGTTCGGGTACCGGAGCAGGCGCGTACGGACGCGTGCGAGCCGGTACGTGGGGAGCACACGCACAGTGAGCGCCCCGAGCCCCCACGGGGACCGACCCGCACGGCGGACGGCTCCGGCAGTGTGGGCCGGACGGGTGGTTCCGGTCACTCCGTACGGCGCCACTCGGTGCGCGGCCAGATCCTCGCCGCGCTGCGGGACGCGCTCGTCGGCGGCGAGCTGGTGCCCGGCGAGGTCTACTCGGCTCCCGTGCTCGCGGAACGCTTCGGGGTCTCCGCGACCCCCGTACGCGAGGCCATGCAGCAACTCGCGCTGGAGGGTGCGGTGGAGACCGTACCGAACAGGGGGTTCCGGGTGACACTGCGCACACCCGGTGAGATCGCCGAGCTGACCGAGGTGCGCGCCCTGCTCGAAGTACCGGTGATGCTGCGGCTCGCCCGTACCGTCCCCGCCGAACGTTGGGCGGAGATCCGCCCGTTGGCGGAGGCGACGCACGCGTCCGCCGCCCTCGGTGACCGCGCGGCCTACGCCGAGTGCGACCGTGCCTTCCACCGCGCGGTGCTCTCCCTCGCCGGCAATCAGCACCTGGTCGCCATCGCCGACGACGTGCACCGGCGCTCGCAGTGGCCCCCGGCCGGAGCGCCGGCCGTACGCCGCGCCGACCTGATCGCGCACGCGGCGGAACACCTGGCGCTGCTGGAGGCGCTGGGCGCGGGCGATCTGCCCTTGGTGCAGTCGCTGGTACGCGCGCATTTCGCGGGGGAGCGGAACACCGCCTGAGCGGAATTACCGGTAATTCCCCGAGGGGCTGCCGGGCGCCGTGAAAAAAGTATTCCCTATATCCGTGATTTCCCGTCGGGGGCGAATGTCCTTTCCGTCTTTCCGGGGTGATCGCGTCCGGCGGCCCCGGACCGGGCGGCACCCCGGCAGGGCCCTGCGGGCAGGCAAATGTCCTATGACTTCCCAGGCCTGATGGGGCGTAATCCCAGATTTCCGCCCATTCGGATGTTTACGCCGTGGAGTCAAGTGAGAGCCGAGGGTAATGGAGCCCGGTGGATTTCTCAAGTCCGCCGGTCGGTGATCTTCAGCTCAAAAAAAGATCTTGTCAGCTCTGGAACAGGACGCACTGGCCGGTATTCAATTGTTTCAACCCTCTGTCCCTTGGTGTAAGGCGTTCATGCGGAGTAATTCATGACCATGCTGCCATTTCGTGACAAGGATCACCTCGAAGTGGCCCCGACCCGGGGCCACCTGCCGAAACAACGGAGGCGCAAGGTCCCTGCCCCCGAGCTGAGCGACGAACTGGCGTCCCTCCTCTTCGAAGGCGAGGACCAGGACCGGGTGCACGGGGCCTGGCGTGAACTGATCGCCACGAACGAATTTCGCCACCGCCCCCTGCTGTCGCCCGCGGAGCGGGTCGAACTCTCCTACTCCCGGCTGCGTCTGGTCAACGACGTCGCCGACGACGCCACGGAGCTGGCTCTCGACCCGCGCCGGCTCGCGGCGCTGCACGAGTGGATCGGGATCGTGGACGGCGGACTCTGCACCGTCGCGAGCATTCACTACAACCTGTTCCTGGGGAGCCTGCTCGACCAGCACGCCGGCGCCGGGGGACGTGAGGTGTCCGAGTTCACCTCGATGCGGCGCGTCGGGACGTTCCTCTGTACCGAGCTGGATCACGGCAACGACGCCTCCGCGCTCCGGACCACCGCCGAACTCGACCGGGAGACGGGGGAGTTCATTCTGCACACCCCCACGCCCGGCGCCCAGAAGTTCATGCCCAACACCAGCCTGGCGGGCGGCCCCAAGAGCGCGGTGGTGGCGGCGCGGCTGCTGATCGACGGGGTGGACGAGGGCTGCTTCCTCTTCCTCACCCCGCTGAGCGACGGCGAGACCCATCTGCCCGGGGTCCATGTCAGGCGGCTGCCCGACCGTACCGGCACCCCGGTCGACCACTGCCTGACCTCCTTCGACCGGGTGCGGCTGCCGCGTGAGGCGCTGCTCGAAGCGGAGCACGGGCGGCTGGACCAGGACGGCACCCTCCACAGCGACCTGGGAAGCGCGAGGAAACGTTTCCTGCACGCGATCGCCCGGGTCACCAGCGGCAAGCTCTGCATGAGCGCCGGCACCCTGGGGATGTCCCGGGCCGCGCTGGCCATCGCCGTACGGCACTCCCACTCGCGGCACATCAGCGGTCCCAAGCTCGGCGAACGGGTCCCCCTGGTCGCGCACCGCAGCCACTCCAGCAGGCTGCTGGACGCGACGGCGACCGCGTACGCCATGACCTTCCTCCACCGGGAAGTGGTCGCCGAGTGGGTCGGTCACACAGCGGAGAACCGGGCCGAGGCCGAGCGCCTGGTCGCCGTCGCGAAGGGCTGGATCACCTGGCAGGCGCGGGCGATAGCCATCGAGTCCAGGGAGCGCTGCGGGGCGCAGGGGCTGTTCCCGGTCAACGGGATATCGGACCTGCCGTTGAACATCGAGGGCGGCATCACCGCGGAGGGCGACAACCTTGTCATCTGGGTGAAGGCCGGCTCCGAGATGGTCTTCGGCCATCAGCCGGAGAGACGCCACCCGTCCGGCGTGCCGCTCGCGGAGCGGTCGTTGACCGAGCTGTCGTTCCTGCGCGACCTCCTCGTGGAGGTGGAGTCCGCCGCCCAGACCAGGGCACGGATCGCGCTGCGCCAGGGGCCCGCGGGCGACCCGCTCGGCCGCTGGAACGTGGCGTCCACCCCCGCGCTGGAAATGGTCTCGGCGTACGCCTGCCGCCGGGCCGCCGACGCGTTCGTCGACGCCGCGGCCCGGACGGCCGATCCGATGGCGCAGACGCTCATCAAGGATCTGTGCAGACTGTTCATGCTCCGTCAACTCGCGGCGCACAAGGGCGAGTTGCTTGCCGAGGGTCTGATGACCGCCGACCACGTCCGGGCGTTCCCCGATGTCATGGGTGACATCGTCGCCGGGCTCGCGCCTCATCTGCTGACTCTGGTGAAGGGCTTCGACCTGCCCGACGAGTTCATCGCCGCCGTTCCGATCGCCAGTGGCGGCCGGATCGGCGACGAGGAGGACGCGTGGTCGACCTGGGACCTGCGCTCGTCGAGCAGCCCGGAGCCCGCGGTGCGCTGACGGTCCGCCGCGTGGGCGGCCCGCCGCGCGGTAACGCTCCGATCATCCCTTCCACCAGGTCAGGAAGCCACTCCAGAACTTCCCCTTCTGCGCGGCGGGCGACTCCTCCGCCCGGTGGCTCCCGACGGTGCGGGCCGCCGACACGTAGGAGGCGGTGGCCCGCTCCTGGGTGCGGGCCGGGGTGAACCGGGCGGGCAGCGCGCTGAGCGCCCGGTGGAAGGGGCCGGGCCGGTAGACCAGGTCCTCCGGAAGCACCGATATCTCGATGTCCGGCAGGTCGTTGAGCAGCCTCTCGATGGCCCGTACGGCGATGACCATCGCGGGGTCCTTGGCCGGGCAGGCGTGCGGGCCCGCGCCCCAGGCGAGATGGGCGCGCTTGCTGAGCGTCTGCCGGCCGGTGGAGAGGTTCGGGTCGGTGTTGGCCGCGGCGAAGCTGATGAGGACCGGGTCCCCGGTGTCCAGCTTGCTTCCCGAAAGGTCGACGTCCTGCACGGGGAAGTGCGTGGCGTAGTTGGCGATCGGCGGGCTGTTCCACAGGACGTCGTTGATGGCGTCCTCGACCAGGAGCCCTCCGGAGTGCGGACCCTCGCTCTGGCCGCCCTGGGTGAGCAGGACGCGCAGGGAGTTCCCGATCAGGTTGGACATCGGCTCGAAAGCGGCCCCGATGAGCTGGATGATCTGGGGGATCATCTCCTCGTCCGACAGGTTCGCCGAGTGCTGCATCAGGTAGGTGATGATGTCGTCGCCGGGCTGGGTCCGCTTCAGCGCGACCAGCTCGATCAGCGCCTCGATCAGGACCTCGTTCGCCTTCTGCGCGTCGACCCCGTCGAAGATGCCGGAGATGCCGAAGGCGACGCGGTCGCCCAGCTCCCCCGGGCAGCCGAAGAGATCGTTGAAGACGAGCAGCGGGATGAGCTGGGAGTAGTCGGCGATCAGGTCGACCTTGCCCCGCCCGCTGAACTGGCTGATCAGATAGGTGGCGGTGCGCTCCACCATCCGCGTCAGCCGGTGCGTGTCGACCTTCGCCAGACTGTCCGTCACGGCCTGACGGAGCCGCAGATGCCGGGCGCCGTCCTCGAACAGCGGGCCGGGACGGTACGCCATCATGGGCAGCACCGGGCTGTCCGCCGGAATCCGGCCCTCGTTGAGCGCGCGCCAGCGCCGCGAGTCACGGATGAAGGTGTCGGGGTTCTGGAGCACGTGGAGCGCGGCGGCGTAGTCCGTGATGAGCGACGCGTTCACGCCCGGGGCCAGCTCGACGGGTGCGGCGGGACCGAAGTGCCGCATGTAGTCGTAGAAGGCGTTCGGGTTCCTGGCGAACTCCTGTGTGTACAGAGGGATCCCCTGCCCGCTGTTGTGCGCCGGGCAGCCCGGTGGCGGGGAGGGGAAATCCGAAGGAGATTGCATCTGCCGAACTCCTAGTTGAGGCGTGACTGAAGGTAACGGACGAGAGAGATGAGAGCGTTCGCCGAGGAACGCTGGTCCCGCGCGTCACAGTTGACGAGAGGCGTCTCGGGGAGCAGGTCGAGCGCTTCCCGTATCTCCTGGTCCTCGTGGTTCGGCCGGTCGTCGAATCGGTTCACGGCGATCGCGTACGGGATGCCGTAGTGCTCGACGAGGTCCATCACGGGGAAGGACTCCTCCAGCCGCTCCGGGTCGACCAGGACCAGGGCCCCGAGCGCACCCCGGGTCATGTCCTCCCACACCTGGACGAAGCGCTGCTGTCCCGGTGTGCCGAACAGGTAGAGGACCAGCCGGTCGCTGAGCGTGAGGCGGCCGAAGTCCATGGCCACCGTCGTGGTGGTCTTGCCCGGAGTGCCCTTGAGGTCGTCGATCCCCTCTCCCGCCTGGGTCATCACCTCTTCGGTGCGCAGCGGGGGGATCTCGGACATGGTCCCGATGAATGTCGTCTTGCCGACGGCGAAATGGCCGACCACAAGAATCTTCGCCGCGGTCTGCACCGACTCACGTAGATAGACGCCGTCATCCAAAACGGGCTTGAAGGCCATTCAGCACCTCCTCGAGTATGTGCCGCTCGACCAGCTTCGCGGCGGGTATGGGGGCACGCGTGACGAGGTACCCCTCCTGCGTGAGATCGGACAGCAGGATTTTCACGACCCCGACGGGAAACTGGGTGTGTCCGACTATCTCGGCGACCGAGAGATGGCCGCCCGAGCACAACTCCAGAAGACCGCGCTTCTCAGGATCGAGATGTCCCGCTCTGGGAGCGTCCTGAGCCGTCGTGACCAGGGTGATCAGTGAGAACTCGTGGTCATCGAGCAGGCTGCGGCCGTTGGTGATGACGTACGGACGTACTAATTGCGGGGCTACTGGTTCCTGATCCGGCTCTTCTGGTGTGGTCATGCTTTCGTGTCAGCAATCTCGCGAGGGGGACTGGTCAGGGCTTTGCCGAGCTGGCCGACGAGCTGTTGCATACGGAAGGTGATCTCGGCCATGTCCACCTCCGGTGTGGCCGAGACGCCGAGGTAGGCACCCTCGCCGGCCGAGATGAGGAACACCCAGCCGTGATCGAATTCGACCAGCGTCTGCCGCCACTGGGCGCGGTTGTTCGGAGGAGAACCGCAGAAGTCGGCCAAGGTGCGGCTCAACGACTGCATGCCGCTCATCGCGGCGGCAACGGTGTCGGCGTGGTCCTTGCCGACTTCCTTGGACCGGGCCATGAGGAGACCGTCGGCGGAGACGAGAATCGCGTGACGCGCTTCGGGCACTTCCAGAGCACTGTCAAGCATCCATGACAGATCGTAATTCACTGATTCTCATGCCCTTCACTGCTTGAGTTGTTGAAACGACGGCCTGATTGCGTTCCCCGCTGGAACGCGCCCATCACGGAAGCGGCCTGCTCGTGGTCGCGAGCCGGTGCCTCCGTGCTGTCGGCGGTCGGTACGATCGAGATCGCGCCCCGGCGACGGCGTTTGGGGAGACCGCCGAAGGTGGTCGAGGGGGCCGCCGGAGTCTCCTCTTCGGGCGGCATCGAAGAGGACGCGGCCACGGGGAACTCCTTGGGCTCGACGCGCGCGGGCGGGGGCGTGGGCCTGGCCTCGGGCTCCGGCATGGCGGTGAGCAGCTCCTCGGGCAGGAGTACGACCGCGCGCACCCCACCGTAGGGAGAGGCGGAATCCACGGACACGGTGAAGCCGTACCGGGCGGCGAGCACGCCGATCACGGTGAAACCGAACTGCGGCGGATTACCGAGACCGGAGACACCGGGCGAACGCTCGCTCGAAAGGAGCTTGGCGGCCCTGCTCTTCTCCTCCTCGTTCATACCGACACCGGCGTCGTCGACGATGATGCAGACGCCCTTGGGCACCGGCCGGATGTTGATCTCGATGATCGTTTCCGGCGCGGAGTAACTGGTGGCGTTGTCGAGGAGTTCGGCGAGGGTCAGCGCCACGGGCTCCACGGCCCGGCTGACAATGGCGAAATTGCTCTGGGTCCGGATCTCCACACGGGTGAAATGCCGGATGCGGCCCTTGGCGCTGCGCACCACGTCGTACAGCGACGCGGCGGCACGCTGCCGGCCCAGCCATCCGTCGCAGAGAACGGCGATGGACTGCGCGCGCCGTGCGAACTGCGAGTTCATGTGGTCGATGTCGAGGAGGTCCTGGAGAATCTGGAGTTCTCCGTACTTCTCCTGGAGCTTCGTGATCGCGAGCTGCTGTTCGCTCGCGAGACCCTGAAGCGTTCGCATCGCCGACTTCAGCGCGGTCTTGGTGTCTTCTTCCGCCCTGTCCTTGGCCTCTTCGACGGCCTCGGCGTAGTGCTCCTCAAGATTGGCGTAGTGCGCCTTGAGTTCCTGTTTCTCCTTTCTCAGCTCGGCAATCGACCTTCTGCCGCGAATGATCGCGGTCGCTGCGACAGGTGTACCGGCGATCAAACCCCAAATCGCAGGATCCTGGAAGTATTGCGTCATAAGGCTCTCTTCGGGCGAGTGGGCCACCGGGTGCTGAATGTCTGGAGTGTGCGTCGAAATGGGCTCGCGGTCACAGACAGACGGAATAGGCCGCGCACGCTCGCCTGCCGGACTGCCTCGAAAGGCCCGGCTAATGGCATAGTTCTCCCCGGGACGGCGGATTTCTGGGCCGATGCGCTGACTTTCCTGTATGCCATAGCTGGTTTAGCGCCACTTGGCAAGCTTGGCGATCTTATCACCACGGCATGTGCCTCCGGCCAGGTCGTTCTGGTCCGTTTCTGGCATCTGACGGTAATTCAGCAGCGTTTCCCTTTTGGGGGCGTTGGGCATCGTTACGCGCGCGTCGTGAGCCCCTCCCGCGCGGGTGAATCGCCTGCTCTTACGGTGACATATCCCTTCTGTTCCGGGAGCGGTCATGTGCCGGAGGCACATTCGTGACGGCCCGGTGTCGAGGACGTGGGGAGGTCGTGCGGATGCGTGTGGGTGTGTGTGGCGGAGGTGTCGTCAGGGCCTCCCGTCCATATCCGGCCGGGGCACATGAGCCCAGCCGGACCCGTACGAAAGGCCCTAAGGTGCGGGAATGGGCGACACGTACAGAGATCCCGGGACACCCGACCGGCGGGGCCCCGCACGCTACTTGTGGTGGCTGGCGACCAGTCAGCGGGGCCGGGTGGCGGCCGGGGCGTTCTGGGGCAGCGTCTGGATGGTCGGGCTGACCCTCTCGCCGTACCTGCTCTCCCGCGCCATCGACGACGGTCTCGAACCGGGCGACCGGCGCGCGCTGTGGGGCTGGTCCGGTGCGCTGCTCGCGGTCGGGGTGGCCAACGCGCTGGTGGGCATGGCGCGCCACCGCACCATGACCCGGGTCCGGATGGACGCCACCTTCCGCACCGTGCGCGTCGTGGTCCGCCAGGCGACCCGGCTCAGCGCGGCGCTGCCCCACCGGGTCACGGCCGGGGAGGTCGTCACGATCGGCATCTCCGACGTCGTCGCGATGAGCCTGTGCCTGACCGCGACCGGCCCCGGCGTCGGCGCGGTCCTCTCCTACGTCGTGATCGCCGCACTCCTGATGTCCGTGTCCCCCGTCCTCGCCGCCGTCGTCCTGCTCGGCGTACCGCTGCTCGCCGTCGCGGTCGGCCCGCTGCTGGGACGGTTGCAGGGGGCGGAGAGCGCCTACCGCGAGCGGCAGGGCGCGCTGGCCGCGCGCTTCACCGACATCGTCGGCGGGCTGCGCGTGCTCGGCGGACTCGGCGGCAAGGACGTGTACGCGGCGCGCTACCGCCACGACTCCGCCCGGCTCACGGACGAGGGATACCGGGTCGGTGCGGTGACGAGCTGGATCTCCGCCTTCGGCCTCGGACTGCCGGTGATCTTCCTGGCCGCCGTGGTCTGGCTGGCCGCGCGGCTCGCCGCCCGGGGCGAGATCTCCCTCGGCGAACTCGTCGCGGTGTACGGCTACACGGCCGTCCTCGTCGTCCCCGTGGGGTTCTTCGTCGAGGCCGGGTACGACCTGAGCCGCGGCCTGGTCTGCGCACGGCGGGTCGTACGGTTCCTGGACCTGGAGCCCGAACACACCGACACCGCCGCGACCGGGGACACCGGCGGGGCCCCGGAGCGCGCGCCCGCCGCGCCCGCCGCCCTGCGCGACCCTGCCTCCGGCGTCGAGGTGGCGCCCGGGAAACTCACCGTCCTGGTCGGCGCCCGCCCCGCGGACGCCGCCGAAGTCGCCGACCGGCTGGGCCGGTTCACCGCCTCCGACGCCACCTGGGGCGGGGTACGGCTCGACCGGATCCCGCTCCGCGAGGTCCGCGACCGCGTCCTCGTCGCCGACAACGAGGCCGACCTCTTCGCGGGCACCCTGCGCGACGCCGTCGAAGGCCGCTGGAACCACGGGGACGAGGCCGTCGAGGCCGCCGTCGCCGCCGCGGCGGCCCAGGACATCGTCCTCGGCCTGCCGGACGGACTCGGCTCCGGCCTCCTCGGCCGGGGCCGCAACCTCTCCGGCGGCCAGCGCCAGCGCGTCCGGCTGGCACGGGCGCTGCTCGCCGACCCCGAGGTCCTGATCGCCGTGGAACCCACCTCGGCCGTCGACGCCCACACCGAAGCCTCCCTCGCCGCCGGGGTACGCGCCACCCGCTCGGGCCGCACCACCCTGGTCATCAGCACCTCGCCGCTGATGCTGGAACACGCGGACACCGTCCACTACCTGGTCGACGGCCGCACGGAAGCGGTCGGCACCCACCGGGAACTCCTCGCGGGACACCCGGGCTACCGCGCCCTCGTGTCACGCGGCACGGACGACGAACCCGACCGTTACGAGGAGGCCGTGCGATGACGACGACCGGACACGGAACGGGCACGACGGGCGCGCTGCCGGTCGCCGCTCCCCGGCAGGTACGCCGCGCCGCGCTCGGGCTGCTGCGCCAGGACCGCCGCGCCTTCGCCGCGACGATCGGCCTCAACGCCCTCGCGGCGGCGGCCGGGCTCGCCGGGCCCTGGCTGCTCGGCCGTATCGTCAACGCGGTCAGGGCCGCGGACCCCGTGGCCACCGTCGACCGGTACGCGCTGATCCTCCTGGTGTGCGCGCTCGCCCAGCTCCTGCTGGCGCGCTACGCCCGCCTCGTCGGACACCGCTTCGGCGAGCGGACCTCGGCCCGGATCCGCGAACGGTTCGTCGACCGGGCGCTCGGACTGCCCGCCTCGGTGGTGGAGCGCGCGGGCACCGGCGATCTGACGGCCCGCGGCACCACCGACGTCACCCTCGTCGGCACCACCCTGCGCGACGCGGGCCCTGACGTCTTCATCGCCGGGCTCCAGGTCCTGTTCATCCTGGGCGCGGTCGTCGTCCTGGCCCCGCCGCTCGGCGCCTGCGCCCTGCTCGGCCTGGTCGGCATAGGGTGCGCCACCCGCTGGTACCTGCGGCGCGCGCGCACCGCGTACCTGGCCGAGGGCGAGGCCAACTCGGCCCTGGCGGAGATCCTCTCCGCGACCGCCGAGGGCGCGCGTACGGTCGAGGCGTTCGGCCTCCAGCGGCGCCGGCTCCACGCCTGCGAGGAGGCCGTCGGCCGGTGCGCGCGCACCCGGACCAGGACCCTGTTCCTGCGCAGCGTCCTCTTCCCGTCGGTCGACGCCTCGTACATCGTCCCCACCGTGGCCGTGCTGCTGGCCGGCGGCGCGCTGCACGACCGGGGCGTGGTGAGCCTGGGGGCCGTCGTCGCCTGCGCGCTGTACATGCGCCAGCTCGACCAGCCGCTCGACGTGATCCTGCGCTGGCTGGAGCAGATGCAGAGCAGCGGGGCGTCGTTCGCCCGGGTGGAGGGGCTGGGCGCGGCCCCGGGGGAGAAGGGGAGGAAGGGGGAGACCGAAGCGGGTGTGCCGCGGCCCCGGGTCCCGGCCGACGACCGGATCGAGGTCGCCGGGGTGCGGTACGCGTACGACGGCGGGCGCGATGTGCTGCGCGGGGTCGATCTGACCGTACGACCCGGTGAGCGGCTGGCCGTCGTCGGGCCGTCGGGCGCCGGCAAGTCCACCCTCGGCAGGCTGCTCGCGGGCATCGACACCCCCCGGGAGGGGTCGGTCACCGTGGGACGGGTGCCGATCGCCGCGCTCGGCCCCGAGGAGCTGCGCCGGCAGGTCGTCCTGGTCACCCAGGAACACCATGTCTTCCTCGACAGCGTCCGGGACAATCTGCTGATCGCCGCCCCCGCGGCCACGGACCAGGAGATCCGCGCGGCCCTCGCCGCCGTCGGCGCCGACTGGGTGGACGGACTCGACGACGGTCTGGACACCCGTCCCGGCCCGGGGGAGACCTTCCTCGACGGCGCGCGCGCCCAGCAACTGGCCCTGGCGCGGGTGGTGCTGGCCGATCCGCACACGCTGATCCTGGACGAGGCCACCGCGCTCCTCGACCCGGCGACCGCGCGCCACGCGGAACGCGCGCTGGCGGCGGTCCTCGAAGGCCGTACGGTCATCGCCATCGCCCACCGGCTCCAGACGGCGCGCGACGCGGACCGGGTGGCCGTGCTGGACGACGGCCGGCTCACCGAACTGGGCACGCATGACGAACTGGTGGCCCGGGGCGGCGCGTACGCGGCGCTGTGGCGCTCGTGGCACGGGGACCTCTCGCGGTAGCGGTGCGCGCGGCGCCCGCGTCCGGGCCGGTGGGACGACGACCGTCCAGGGGCGGGCGGGTCCGCTCAGACCGCCGGTGCCGGAGGCGAGGGGGCGAGCTGGTCCGCCAGCCAGGTGGGGACGCCGCCCAGGAGGCGGAAGAGGCGGCTCGCCTCGGCGCGCAGCCGGGTGGCCTCCGGTTCCGGCTCCGCGTCGGCGAGCGCCGCGAGAGCCGGGGCCGTACCCACCAGGTAGCCCAACTCCTCCCGGATACGGAGCGATTCCCCGAACCCGTGCCGTGCCTCGGCCAACTCGCCGTCCCGCAGGGCCAGTCCGGCGAGATGGCGCCAGGTGAAGGAGAGCAGCAGCGTCTGACCGTGCGCCGTCGCCGCGGCGTGCGCGCGCCGGTACGCGGCCCGCGCCGACTGCGGGGAGTCCGAGAGGTGTTCGGCCACCAGCCCGCGCCGGAAGTCGAGCAGCGCGCGCCCCGGAGCCGTCGGGTCCAGCAGTGCCGCCGCCCGCCCCAGGGCCGAGCGCGCCTCGTCGGCGCGGTCCCGCACCCCGAGCACGGTCGAGGCGTAGGCGAGATGGCCGCGCTCGCAGGCGGCGGCGCCCCGCTCACGGTCCTCGCGGGCCGTGGCCTCCGCCGCGCGCAGCGCGTCCTCGGCCTCCGGCCAGCCGCCACCGGTGAACAGGCAGCGCTCCACCAGCAGCGCGGCCCGCTGGAGCGCGGGCCCGGGGGAGTCGGCGTGAGGTGTCAGCAGGGCCGCCGCGTCGCTCCAGCAACCACGTGAGCGCAGCCGCCATACCGCGGTCTGGAGTGGGTCGTCACCAGCGGTGCTCGCGGAACCAGACATGGCGGTATACGCCACATTGCCCTCCCCTAGCGCGCCATTGTGCTGTTGAGTGTGGACGCATCTCAGCATGGATCAGCACGCCGGGCCAATAGGTCAGGTGAAAGAATTCACAATCACCCGGGCGCCGGTGGTGGCGGGGAAGGCGCCCGGCACAGGCCCGGGGACCCGGGTTCCGGTACGCCCCCACGGCCTCGCCCACCGGTGTGTACGGCTGCCACCTGGGGTGATCGCCCCGTTCCGCGGCGCGCCCCGGTGGCCGGGCGACGCGGCGGTACGGGCACCGTCCCCGCCGGGCCGGGCGGCGTAACGCTTCATGGCCGTTCAGGGTGACGGCGGTCAACCGGATGCGACAGCGGGCACCGTCCACCTGGCGCAGGGGGCACGGCACGGCCGCGCCTCAGGTCATGCGCAGCGCCAGGAAGAAGTCCAGCTTGTCCTCCAGGCGCGACAGGTCACGGCCCGTCAACTGTTCGATCCTGCCCACCCGGTACCGCAGCGTGTTCACATGCAGATGCAGCCGCGCCGCGCACCGTGTCCAGGAGCCGTCGCAGTCGAGGAACGCCTCCAGCGTGGCGATCAGCTCGGCCCGGTGACGGCGGTCGTAGTCGCGCAGCGGGTCCAGCAGCCGCGCGGTGAAGGCCCGGCGCACATCGTCGGGGACGAACGGCAGCAGCAGGACGTGCGAGGCCAGTTCGTGGTGGCCCGCGGCGCTGACCCGCCCCGGCCGGGCCGCCGCCACGCGCCGGGCGTGCCGGGCCTCCTCCAGGGCGCCCCGCAGCCCCTCGGCCGACTGCACCGCGGCGCTCACCCCGAGCGTCAGCCGGCCGTCGTCGCCGAGCCCGGCGTCGAGCGGGGCCCGTACGGCGGCCAGCAGCGTGTCCGCGTGCAGCCGGGGGTCCTCCACCGCCGAACCCGCTTCCGGACCGGACGCCTCCTGAGAAGCCGACTCTGCCCCTGCCTCTGTCCCCGCCACCGGCGCCGGTGACGGCGGACGCACGCCCTCCTCCGGCGTCGCCAGGGGCACCAGCGCGATCGCCTCGTCACCCATGTGGCCCACAGCGATACGGTCCGCCGAATCGGCCCCCGCCGGTCCGCCCCCGGGGCCCGCCGCGCCCACCAGGATCTCCTCCAGCAGCGACTGCGCCACGGCGGCGCCCGTCACCCCGTCCGCGCCGTCCGCGCCGTCCCGCGTCCACGCGATCCGCGCCACCACGACCTGCCAGTGCGGCGCCGTACCGCTCAGCCCCGGCAGCAGGACCGGCGCCGCCACCCGCAGCCGGGCGGCGATCTCCGCCGGGGCCGCGCCCGCCTGGACCAGTTCCAGGACCTCCTGGGCGAGCCGGCGCCGTACCGTACGGGCCGTGTCACGCCGTTCGCGCTCGACCGCGATGAGCTGGGTGACGCCCTGGAGCAGATCGAGCCGGGCCTCCGGCCAGTCGCCCGCGTCCGCCTCGACCGCGAGCAGCCAGTCGGCCAGCGCCGCGCCGCGCGTCGCCTCCTCGCCCCGGCCCTGGGGACGGACCGGGAAGAGGGAGTACGCCGTACCGTCGACGGCCGTGCGGTACGGACTCCTCAGGCCCGCGCGCACCGCGGAGAGATGGTCGCCGGCGAGCGCGGCGGCCCGCGCCGCGGGCAGCGGCGCGCCCGATCCCGCGATCTGCCGGCCGGTGGGGGAGAGCACCCAGGCGCGCAGGTCGAGGTCCGAGCCGAGGAGGTCGAGGACCACATCGGGGCCGCCGCCCGCCGGGCCCGAGGTCATCAGCCTGCGGTGCCGGTCGACGACCGCCGCCAGATCACCGGCGCGCTCCCCGGAGACCTGGCGGACCACATGCTCGGTGATGGTGGCGAACGCGACCTTCTCGTGCACCGCGAAGAGCGGCAGCCGGTGGCGGGCGCAGGCGGCCACCAGATCGGCGGGGATGTCGCCCAGCTCCGCCTCGCCCGCCGCGAGCCCGGCGACCCCGGCGCCCGCGAGGATACGGACGAAGGGCTCCGAGTCCTCGGGGGCCCGGCGCCAGGCGAGGCCGCTGAGGACCAGCTCGCCGCCCGAGAGATAGCGGCTCGGGTCGCGCAGGTCGGTGGTCATCACCCCGCGTACGGCCCGGTCCAGCTCGTCCTCGCCACCGAGCAGCCGCAGCCCCAGCGCGTCGGTCTCCAGCAGTGCGCGCAGCCGCATCGTGTCGCCGCCGATCTCTTTCCTCGTCCGCCGTCCAGGGCGCCGCTCCAGGAGCTGCCACCCCGACGGAAGTGTCCTACGTTTCGATGGGAAGACCTTTCGGTTACCGGTACCCCATCATTCGTTCGAATCTACAAGACTGAGTGGTGGACCAGCCAACTCCTTCATGGTTTCGGTGACTGCACCGGGTACGACGGCGGCTTGTGTACTGGTACGAGGCCACCAGGAGCTCCGGCCGTGCACACGCCGCCCCCGGCCCGGCGCCCCCGCCCCCGGCGACCACGATCGCGACGATCGGGAAGAGAGCCGCTCATGGACTTCCTTCGCCCCGGAAGCTGGGAGGAGGCGCTCGCCGCCAAGGCCGAGCACCCCGGCGCCGTCCCCATAGCGGGCGGCACGGACATCATGGTCGAGATCAACTTCGACCACCGGCGACCGGCCCAGCTCCTGGACCTGAACCGGATCGGCGAACTGCGCGACTGGGAGGTCGGCGCCGACGAGGTCGCGCTGGGAGCCTGTGTCCCGTACACCCACATCATGGAGCACCTGCGCGCCGAGCTGCCCGGTCTCGCGCTCGCCTCGCACACCGTCGCCTCCCCGCAGATACGCAACCGCGGCGGCGTCGGCGGCAACCTCGGCACCGCCTCCCCGGCGGGCGACGCGCACCCGGCGCTGCTGGCGGCGGGCGCCGAGGTGGAGGCGGAGTCCGTACGCGGCTCCCGGCGCATCCCGATCGACGCGTTCTACACCGGGGTGAAGCGCAACGCGCTCGCGCCCGACGAACTCATCCGGGCCGTCCACATCAGGAAGGCCGACGGTCCGCAGCAGTACTCGAAGGTCGGCACGCGCAACGCGATGGTCATCGCCGTCTGCGCCTTCGGGCTGGCGCTGCACCCGGACACCCGTACGGTCAGGACGGGCATCGGCTCGGCCGCGCCCACCCCGGTCAGGGCGCGTGACGCCGAACTGTTCCTGAACGCGGCGCTCGACGAGGGCGGCTTCTGGGAGAGCGGAAAGATCATCACACCGTCCGTGGTGCGTCAGTTCGCCGACCTCGCCGCGGCCGCCTGCAACCCCATCGACGACATCCGCGGCACCGCCTCCTACCGGCGGCGCGCGGTCGGCGTCCTGGCCCGCCGTCAGCTCGGCTGGGTCTGGGAACGCTACCGGGCCCGCGGCCACCGTTCCGGCGGACTCGAAGGAGCTGCGTGACCATGCGGGTCCACTTCACGGTCAACGGACGCGAGCAGACCGCCGACGACGTCTGGGAGGGCGAGAGCCTGCTCTACGTGCTGCGCGAGCGCATGGGCCTGCCCGGCTCCAAGAACGCCTGTGAACAGGGCGAATGCGGTTCTTGTACGGTACGGCTCGACGGCGTCCCGGTCTGCGCCTGCCTGGTCGCGGCCGGTCAGGCCCAGGGCCGGGACATCCTCACCGTCGAGGGCCTGGCGGACCACGCCAGGGCCCGCTCCGGCGCGGCCGGCCCCGGGACCGGCGGGACGTCCGGCGCGGGCACGGGCGCGGACGGGGACGCCGACGCGGACCGGGCCCCGGAGCCCGGTGAACTCTCGCCCGTCCAGCAGGCGTTCGTCGACGCGGGCGCCGTCCAGTGCGGCTTCTGCACGCCCGGTCTGCTGGTCGCCGCCGACGAGATGCTGGAGCGCAACCCCTCCCCGAGCGACGGGGACATCAGGGAAGCCCTCTCCGGCAACCTCTGCCGCTGCACGGGGTACGAGAAGATCCTGGACGCGGTCCGCCTCGCGGCCGCCCGGCAGGCCGCCCGCCAGGACGAGGCGGTGTGACGGCCATGGCCACCACCGGCATACCCACCAGCCTCACCCAGGGCTCCAGGACCCGCGGCGGCATCGGCGAGTCGACCCTCCGCCCCGACGGCACCCTCAAGGTCACCGGCGAGTTCGCGTACGCCTCCGACCTCTGGCACGAGGACATGCTCTGGGGCCACACCCTGCGCTCCACCGTCGCCCACGCCGAGATCCGCTCCCTCGACATCGCCGAGGCGCTGGCCACCCCCGGCGTCCACGCCGTGCTGACGTACGAGGACCTCCCCGCCGCCGTCAAGCACTACGGCCTGGAGATCAAGGACACCCCCGTCCTCGCCCACGGCAAGGTCCGCCACCACGGCGAGCCGGTCGCCCTCGTCGCCGCCGACCATCCGGAGACCGCCCGCCGCGCCGCCGCCAGGATCAGGATCGACTACGCCGACCTGCCCGTCGTCACCGACGAGGAGTCCGCGACCGGCCCCGGCGCCCCGCTGGTCCACGAGCACCGCACCGACCACTACGCGGGCCAGGTCCCCCACCCCAACGTCCTGCACCGCCAGCCCGTCGTCCGCGGCGACGCCGCGCGGGCCGCCCGGCGCGCCGATGTGATCGTCACCGGCGACTACGTCTTCGGCATGCAGGACCAGGCGTTCCTGGGACCGGAGTCGGGTCTCGCCGTACCCGCCGAGGACGGCGGCGTCGACCTCTACGTCGCCACCCAGTGGCTGCACGCCGACCTCGCCCAGATGGCGCCCGTCCTCGGCCTGCCCGAGGACAAGGTCCGGATGACGCTCTCGGGCGTCGGCGGGGCCTTCGGCGGCCGTGAGGACATCTCGATGCAGATCCACGCCTGCCTGCTGGCGCTGCGCACCGGCCGGCCGGTGAAAATGGTCTACAACCGCTTCGAGTCCTTCTTCGGCCATGTCCACCGCCACCCCGCCAGGCTCCACTACGAGCACGGCGCGACCCGCGACGGCAAGCTCACCCACATGAAGTGCCGGATCGTGCTGGACGGCGGCGCGTACGCCTCGTCCTCCCCGGCCGTCGTCGGCAACGCGGCCTCCCTGTCCGCCGGACCGTACGTGGTGGACGACGTGGACATCGAGGCCCTCGCCCTCTACACCAACAATCCGCCCTGCGGCGCGATGCGCGGCTTCGGCGCCGTCCAGGCGTGCTTCGCCTACGAGGCGCAGATGGACAAGGTGGCCGCCGCGCTCGGCATGGACCCGGTGGAGTTCCGCCGGATCAACGCCATGGAGCAGGGCACCCTGCTGCCGACCGGTCAGCGCGTCGACTCCCCGGCGCCCGTCGCCGAGCTGCTGCGCCGCGTCAAGGCCCGGCCGCTGCCGCCCGAGCGGCAGTGGCTCCTCGCGGGCGAGGAGGCGGACGTACGGGCGCTGCCGGGCGGCCTCTCCAACACCACGCACGGCGAGGGCGTGGTCCGCGGCGTCGGCTACGCGGTCGGCATCAAGAACGTCGGCTTCTCCGAGGGGTTCGACGACTACTCCACCGCGCGCGTCCGGCTCGAAGTGATCAACGGGGTGGCCGTCGCCGTCGTGCACACCGCGATGGCCGAGGTAGGGCAGGGCGGGGTCACCGTCCACGCGCA
Organism: Streptomyces sp. NPDC059142; assembly: GCF_042755665.1. NCBI lineage: Bacteria > Bacillati > Actinomycetota > Actinomycetes > Kitasatosporales > Streptomycetaceae > Streptomyces > Streptomyces sp. NPDC059142. Next base: position 14,185 of record NZ_JBHZDA010000003.1, on the reverse strand, counting down.
GATAGCCCGGACCGAACTGGGCGTCGCACAGGTCACCATCGTCCCGGCGGACACCCGCGTCGGCTCGGCCGGCTCCACCTCCGCCTCCCGGCAGACCTATGTCACCGGCGGCGCCGTCAAGAACTCCTGCGAGCACGTCAGGGAACGGGTCCTGGAGATCGGCCGGCGCAGATTCGGCACGTACCACCCGGCCTGGGCCACCGCCGAGCTGCTGCTGGAGGACGGCAGGGTCGTCACCGACGGCGGCGAGGTGCTGGCCGAGCTGGTGGACGTCCTGGGGGAGGAGGCGGTCGAGGTGGAGCTGGAGTGGCGGCACCGTCCGACCGAGGCGTTCGACCTCCGTACGGGGCAGGGCAACGGCCATGTCCAGTACTCGTTCGCCGCGCACCGCGCCGTGGTGGAGGTCGACACCGAACTCGGGCTGGTCAAGGTGGTCGAACTGGCCGTCGCGCAGGATGTCGGCAAGGCGCTCAACCCGCTCTCCGTCCTCGGCCAGATCCAGGGCGGCTCCACCCAGGGCCTGGGGGTCGCCGTGATGGAGGAGATCGTCGTGGACCCCGTCACGGCGAAGGTGCGCAACCCGTCCTTCACCGACTACCTGATCCCCACGATCCTCGACACGCCGACCATGCCGGTCGACATCCTGGAACTGGCCGACGACCACGCGCCGTACGGACTGCGCGGCGTCGGCGAGGCGCCGACCCTCTCGTCCACCCCGGCGGTCCTCGCGGCGATCAGGGCGGCGACGGGCCTGGAGCTGAACCGGACGCCCGTACGGCCGGAACACCTCACCGGCACCTGAGGGCCACCGGATCCGCACCGTACCCGGCCTCGCCCGGAGGGAGACCGACATGCTGGACATCGCGCGGGAACTGCACCGGTGGGTCGGGCAGGGCCGTGACATCGCCGTCGCCACGGTGGCGGCCGTCGGGGGCAGCGCGCCCCGGCAGCCGGGGGCCGCGCTCGCCGTCGACGGCGACGGCACGGCGATCGGCTCGGTCTCCGGCGGCTGTGTGGAGGGCGCCGTGTACGAGCTGTGCCGGGACGCGCTGCGCGACGGCGGCACGCTCCTGGAGCGGTTCGGCTACAGCGACGACGACGCGTTCGCCACCGGGCTCACCTGCGGCGGTGTCATCGATGTCCTGGTGACCCCGCTGCGGCCCGCGACCCCGCTCGGCGCGGTGCTCGCCGGGGCGCTGGCCGCCGCCGCGCGCGGGGAGCCCGCGGCGCTCGCGCGGGTCACCGAGGGCCCGGCGGGGCTCCTCGGCCGTGCCCTGCTCGTACGCCCCGACGGTTCGTACGAGGGCGGCTTCGGCGGCCACCGGGACCTGGACCGTACGGTGGCGGAGGAGGCGCGGGCCCTGCTGGACACCGGCGGTACCGGCCAGATCCTGATCGGCGAACGGGGATCGCGGTGCGGCCGGCCGCTGACGCTGCTGGTCGAGACGTGCGCCGAACCCCCGCGCATGATCGTCTTCGGGGCGGTCGACTTCGCCGCCGCGCTGGTCGCCACGGGCAAGTTCCTCGGCTACCACGTGACGGTCTGCGACGCCCGGCCCGTCTTCGCCACGCGCGCCCGTTTCCCCGGCGCGGACGAGGTCGTGGTGGACTGGCCGCACCGCTATCTGGCCGGGACCGCGGTCGACGGGCGTACGGTGCTCTGCGTGCTCACGCACGACGCCAAGTTCGATGTGCCGCTGCTGGAGGTGGCGTTGCGGCTGCCCGTCGCCTTCGTCGGCGCGATGGGCTCGCGCCGCACCCACGAGGACCGTGAGCGGCGGCTGCGTGAGGCCGGTCTCACCGGCGCCGAACTGGCCGGGCTGCACTCGCCGATCGGCCTGGACCTCGGCGCCCGTACGCCCGAGGAGACCGCGCTGTCCATCGCGGCGGAGATCGTCGCCGCCCGGCGCGGCGGGAGCGGCGCCTCCCTGACGGGCGCGCACACACCGATCCACCACGACACGGCGCGCACGCCCCCGCGCCGGATCGGGTCCGCGGCCTGAGTCCGGGGCCCTGAGTCCTGGGCCCTGGGCGCGCGCGGGGGCCGCGGCGTCCCGGGCGGCCATCGGGCGCCGTCCGTCCCGCGTCCCCCACGGATGCGGGACGGAGCGGCGCCTCGGCCCCGCCTGGTGGGCGGGGTCGCGCTCCCGCGCCGGGTTACGGCAGTCCGAGCGGGGCGGCGATGTAAGGAACCGCCTCCTCCGGTGTGGGAGCGCTCCCATGAGCCTTGTCGAGGCATCGTCCGTTGTCAAGGCCGGTGGAGGGGCGGGCCGTCGGGCGGAGGTGCTTCTCGGCCAGTGCGCGGCGCTCCGGGGCGCCGCGCACCGGCGTCGGCCGTCACCCCGAGACGCGCCGCACCAGTTCCGTACGGAGCACCACGTGCTGCCAGGCCGCCGAGGAGTCGTTGATCGTCTCCAGCAGCACCCGGGCCATCGTGCGCCCCATCTCCTCCACCGGCTGCCGTACGGACGTCAGCGGGGGATCGGTGTGGCGGGCGATGGGGGAGTCGTCGAACCCCACCACGGCCACGTCCTCGGGCACCCGGCGGCCCGCCGCCCGCAGTGCGTGCAGGGCGCCGACCGCCATCACGTCGGAGGCCGCGAACACCGCGTCGATGTCCGGATTGCGGGTCAGCAGCTCCGCCATCGCGCGGCGTCCGCTCTCCTCCGTGAAGTCGCCGTGCGCGATCCACGCGGGGCCGGCGTCCGCCGTGTCCCGTACGGCCTCCTCGTACCCCCGGAGGCGGCACTGCGCCACGTACATGTCCAGCGGTCCGGTGATCGTGGCGATCGCGCGCCGCCCGGACTCCCAGAGATGGCGCACGGCGGCGCGGGCGCCGCCCACGTTGTCCGAGTCGACGTACGACACGGACTCCTCCCCGGAGCGCCGGCCGCTCAGGACCGTCGGCATCTCCATCTCCGCGAGCAGATCGGGCAGCGGGTCGCTGCCGTGCACGGAGACCAGCAGGACACCGTCGATCCGGCGGGCCCGCGCGTACTGGAGGAAGCGCTGCCGCTCGCTCTCCGTGCGGACGAGGGTGAGCAGGAGCTGGAGATCGGTGTCGGCGAGCCCGTCGCCCACCCCGTGCACGATGTCGGAGAAGTACGGCTCGGCGAAGAACCGCTTCTCGGTCTCCGGTATGACCAGCGCGACCGCGTCCGTACGGCTGCCCGCGAGCGCGCGGGCGGCGCGGTTGGGTATGTAGCCGAGCTGGGCGATCGCCTGTTCGACCAGATGTCGGGTGGTGTCCTTCACCCGCGGCGAGTTGTTGATGACGCGGGAGACCGTGCCCCGGCCGACGCCCGCGAGCGCGGCGACCTCCTCCAGGGTGGGCTGGCCCGTGCGTGCCTTCGTCACCATCGTGCGACCTCCAGTCAGCCTGAACCCGGCCTGATCGGTGCGCAGGGCACGGGCTTCGGTCATCCAACCACTGGGAGCGCTCCCATGCACGAAATCGCCCTGAGGTGTATCCCCCGTAGCGCCGGGGACACCGCCCCGTCACCTCCCGTACGGAGTGCTGACGGTCCGTCAGTTCCCGTTTGTCCCACCGGGTGCGTTATCACTATCATCCGGCGATGATCATAAGTAGACGGTCAGCAGCCGCCGTGTGCGGTCTGGTGGCCACCCTGGCCGTAGGACTCTTTCCTCCCGCCGCTGCCGCCGCCGACGAACCCACCGACCGGCCCGCGCCGAAGGTCGATCTCGTCCTCGACGTCAGCGGCTCGATGCGCACCCGCGACATCGACGGCCAGTCCCGGATGGCGGCCGCGAAACAGGCGTTCAACGAGGTGCTCGACGCCGTTCCGCAGGAGGTGGAGCTGGGCATCCGCACGCTCGGCGCCGACTACCCGGGGAAGGACACCAAGGTCGGCTGCAAGGACACCAAGCAGCTCTACCCCGTCGGGCCCCTGGACCGCACGGAGGCGAAGACCGCCGTCGCCACCCTCGCCCCCACCGGGTGGACGCCCATCGGCCCGGCCCTCCTCGGCGCCGCCCAGGACCTCGAAGGGGACGACGAGGCCACCCGCAGGATCGTCCTGATCACCGACGGCGAGGACACCTGCGCACCGCTCGACCCCTGCGAGGTCGCGCGTGAGATCGCCGCCAAGGGCATCCACCTCACCATCGACACCCTGGGCCTCGTCCCCGACGACAAGACCCGCAGGCAGCTCACCTGTATCGCCGAGGCCACCGGCGGCACCTTCACCTCCGTCCAGCACACCGACGAACTCTCGCGCCGCGTCACGCAGTTGGTCGACCGCGCCGCCGACCCCGTCGCCACCCCCGTCGCGACCGAGGGCGCCGCGCGCTGCGCCGACGCCCCCACCGTCAAGCCCGGCCTCTACAGCGACCGCGAGAAGTTCTCCGAGCACCGCTGGTACCGCGTGGACGTCCTGCCGGGCCAGGAACTGCGCGCCTCGGTGAGCGTCGCCGCCGACCGCGCCGTCGACCGGGACTACGGCGTGCTGCTGCGCGCCGTCACCGTCCACGGCCGGGAGATCGTCCGCGGCTCCGAAGCGGGCGACGGACGTACGGACGTGATCTCGGCGGGGCTGCGCTACCCGAAGCCGGAGAGCGACGACACCTCCGACGACGAGCAGCCGGCCGCCGAGACCGTCTGCCTCCAGGTCAGCAACGCGTTCTCCGCGCCCGCCTCCGTCAAGACCACCCCGGGTCTGCCCGTCGAGCTGACCGTCGACCTCGTCGACGCGCCCGACACGGCCTCCGACATCGCCGCGTTCGGCCTCGGCCGCGGCTGGTGGCTCCTCGCCGTACTGGCGCTCACCGGTCTGCTCGCCGGACTGCTGTGGGGCTGGATCTCGCGCCTGCGTATCGTCTGGAGCAGCAACTGATGCGTATCACCGGTCTGTTCGCACCCACCAGGGCCTCCCGGTCCCTGGCCACCGCGGTCCTCCTCGCGGGGTCGCTGCTCCTCGGCACGGCGGGCGCCGCCGTCGCCGACGAGTCCCCCTCGCCCTCCGCCGGGGAGTCCGAGGACTCCTCCGACGCGCCGGCGCCGACCGAGGCGGGTACGTCGTTCCGTACGGCCACCGCCTTCCGGCCGGGCCAGACGGCCACGGCGGACGGCTCCTCGGGCGACTACCTCTACTGGGTCTTCCCCGTCGACACCGGGCAGCGCGCCACCGTCACCGCCAAGGTCACGCTCCCCGGGTCCGCCGCCGCGCGGAAGGGCTCGGCCACCTGGCAGGTCGACGTCTACGACGGGCTGCGCCGCCGCCAGCCGTGCGTGTACGGCGCCCAGACGAAGGCGCTCGCGGCCGACGCGAACGCGGTCGAGCTGCGCTGCGTGCTCCGTACCGTACGGGCGTGGGCCGAGCCGTGGTCCAACGATCCGCTGCCCGGCAGCTACTTCGTACGCCTCACGGTCCGCGACGCGCAGGAGAAGGACCTCGGCCTGCCGGTCCGCGCGGAGATCAAGGCCGACACCCCCGACCAGGGCGGCGCCCACGCGGTCGACGGCAAGCTGGCCGTACCGCTGACGCCCGGCCGCACCACCGTCTCCCAGGCGGGCGGCGGCGCGTCCGCCGAGGGCGCGCGGCTCGCCGCGTCCGGCGTCGAGCCCGAGGGCGGCTGGTCCTCCGGCTGGTGGTCGGACCGCTGGCTGTGGACCCTGGCCGGCGGCGTGCTCGGCGCGCTCGCGGGCATCGCCGGCTACACCCTGGCGCGCCCCGCGCGCCGGCCGGTGGCGTAGCACGCGCGACGACATGAGGGAGGCGGTCCGGGGCACACCCGGGCCGCCTCCCGCACGTCGCGGAGCGTCCCGGCGCCCTTACGGCAGCAGCCCCGCCCGGCGCGCCGCCACCACCGCTTCCAGCCGGGTGTGCGCGCCCAGTTTGCGCATCGCCGAGCGCAGATAGCCCTTCACCGTCTCCGGGCGCAGCCCGAGCAGTTCGGCGGCCTTCGCGTTGGTCGAGCCCGCCGAGACGCAGACCAGTACGTCCATCTCGCGCGGCGCCAGCGCCATCGGCGGCGGCTGTCCGCGCCGGGGGGCCGCGGGGCCTGCCGCGCCCGCGAGGCGTCCGCAGACGGTGAGCAGCTCCTCGCGCAGCTCCGTGTCGACTATGCGCGGCGCCAGGGCCCGCAGTGCGCTGTGGGCCGCGCGGACCTCCTCCCAGGCGTCCGGGCCCGCCGGCAGCTCCCGGGTCGCCGAGAGCAGCCGCCGCACCTCGTCCCGTACCGCCAGGGACTGCTCCACGTCGCGCGCGGCGGCCACCGCCGCGTCGAAGGTGCGCTCGCCGATCGGCAGGGCGCTGCGCAGAGCGCCGTACAGGACACCGCGCACCTTGCGCCGTACGACCACGGGCACCGCGAGCACCGAGCGCAGCCCCTCGGCCGCCACCGCCGCGTCGTACTCGTGGCTGATGTGGCGGGCCACCGCGTAGTCCGTCACCGCGCAGGGCCGCGACAGGGCCATGGACTTGCCGCCCAGACCGTTGCCCGTGGAGATCGCCAGGGCGCGCAGCGCGCCGGTCGCCGTGCCGCTCAGTTCGGCGATCCGCAGATGCCCCGACTCGGGCAGGAGCCCGCCGAAGGCGACGGGCAGCCCGGTCGTCCTGCGCAGCCGTCCCAGCGCGGCGCGCATCTCCACCGCCTCGGCCACGCCCTCTTCGGCCATGCCACTTCCTCCCGCCCACGTCGCCACCACCCCCGTCCGGGGGTGGTGAGACCTGCGTCACTGATTACACGATGTTAGTGAACGGTCCCGCAATGAGGAGGACATATGACGGCAAGGACACCGACCGGGCGCCCGGCGCCGCCCGGCGCCACCGCGACCGACCGGTTCCGGGCCGCCAGGGACTTCCTCCTCGCCCACCGCGAGGACTACACGACGGCGTACGAGGGGTTCCGCTGGCCGCGCCCGGAGCGCTTCAACTGGGCGCTCGACTGGTTCGACCGGATCGCCGGGGGCCCCGACGGGCGGGGCGGCGACCGGCTCGCCCTGCACATCGTCGAGGAGGACGGCAGCCGCACCCGCGTCACGTACGCCGAGATGGCGGCCCGTTCCAACCGGACGGCGAACTGGCTGCGCGAGCGCGGGGTGCGGGCCGAGGACCGGATCGTCGTGATGCTCGGCAACCAGGCCGAGCTGTGGGAGACCGCCCTCGCCGCGATGAAGCTGCGGGCCGTCGTCATCCCCGCCACGCCCCTCCTCGGCACCGCCGACCTGCGGGACCGTGTCGAACGCGGCCGGGCCGCCCATGTGATCGTCCGCACCGAGGACACCGGGAAGTTCGCGGACGTCCCCGGCCGCTTCACCCGGATCGCCGTGGGCGGCGCGCCCGACGGCTGGCACGCCTACGAGGACGCCCGCGACCGGTCCGCCGTCTTCGAGCCCGACGGGATCACCCACGCGGACGACCCGCTGATGCTCTACTTCACCTCAGGGACCACCGCCCGGCCCAAGCTCGTCGAGCACACCCATGTCTCGTACCCGGTCGGCCATCTCGCGACGATGTACTGGATCGGCCTGCGGCCCGGCGACGTCCATCTCAACATCGCCTCGCCGGGCTGGGCCAAGCACGCCTGGTCGAACCTGTTCGCGCCGTGGAACGCCGAGGCCACCGTCTTCGTACACAACTACACCCGCTTCGACCCGGCCCGGCTGATGGCGGAGATGGACGCGGCGGGCGTCACCAGCTTCTGCGCCCCGCCCACCGTCTGGCGGATGCTCATCCAGGCCGATCTCTCGCTGCTGCGCACCCCGCCGCGCGAGGCGGTCGCGGCGGGCGAGCCGCTCAACCCCGAGGTGATCGAGACCGTACGCCGCGAGTGGGGGGTCACCGTCAGGGACGGCTTCGGCCAGACGGAGACGGCCGTCCAGGTCGCCAACTCGCCGGGGCAGCTCCTCAAGGCGGGTTCCATGGGGCGGCCGACCCCCGGCTTCAAGGTCGAGCTGCTGGATCCGGTCACCGGCGAACCGGGCGTCGCCGAGGGCGAGATCTGTCTCGACCTCGCCGCCCACCCGGTCGGCCTGATGACCGGCTACCACGGCGAGCCGGACCGTACGGCGGACGCCATGGCGGGCGGCTACTACCGGACCGGGGACATCGGGGCGCGCGACGCCGACGGCTACATCACCTACGTCGGCCGCGCGGACGACGTCTTCAAGGCGTCCGATTACAAGATCTCCCCGTTCGAGCTGGAGAGCGCGCTGCTGGAGCACGAGGCGGTCGCCGAGGCCGCCGTCGTCCCCGCGCCCGACCCGCTGCGGCTCTCCGTGCCCAAGGCGTACGTGGTCCTCGCCGAGGGGTGGCAGCCCGGCCCGGACACGGCCAAGGTGCTCTTCGCCCACTCCCGCGCGCTGCTCGCGCCGTACCAGCGCATCCGCAAGCTGGAGTTCGCCGAGCTGCCCAAGACCGTGTCGGGGAAGATCCGCCGGATCGAGCTGCGCGAGCGGACGGCCGCGGGCTCCGACGCGGAGTACGACGAGACGGAGCTGCGATGACGGAGGGGGCGGCCCGTTCGTACACGCACGGCACGGGGACGACGGCGCTGCTGCACGAGACCATCGGCGCCCAGCTGGACCGGACGGTCGCGGCCTTCCCCGACCGGGAGGCGCTGGTCGACGTGGTGTCGGGACGGCGCTGGACCTACCGGGAGTTCGACGACGCGGTCACCACGCTGGCGCGGGCGCTGCTCGGGCACGGGGTGGCCAAGGGCGACCGGGTCGGGATCTGGGCCGTCAACTGCCCGGAGTGGGTGCTCGTGCAGTACGCGACCGCGCGGATCGGCGCGATCATGGTGAACATCAACCCGGCGTACCGCGCGCACGAGGTGGAGTTCGTCCTCCAGCGGTCGGGGATCTCGGTGCTGTTCGCGTCCCTCGCGCACCGGGGCAGCGACTACCGCGCCCTGGTCGACGAGGTGCGCGGACGCTGCCCCGAACTGCGCTCCGTGCACTACATAGGTGATCCGAGCTGGGATCAACTGCTCTCTTCCGCAGTCGAGGTGACGGTCGATCAGGTGAGGGAGCGGGAGGCGGGGCTCTCCTGCGACGACCCGATCAACATCCAGTACACCTCGGGCACCACCGGCTTCCCCAAGGGGGCCACGCTCTCCCACCACAACATCCTCAACAACGGCTATTTCGTGGGGGAGACGGTCGGCTACACCGAGCGGGACCGGGTCTGTCTGCCGGTGCCGTTCTACCACTGCTTCGGCATGGTGATGGGCAACCTCGGCGCCCTCTCGCACGGCGCGTGCGTCGTCGTCCCCGCGCCGTCGTTCGACGCCGCCGCGACGCTCGACGCGGTCCAGCGCGAGCGGTGCACCTCGCTCTACGGCGTACCGACGATGTTCCTCGCCGAACTGGACCTGCCCGGCTTCGCCTCGTACGACCTCTCCTCCCTGCGCACCGGGATCATGGCGGGCTCGCCCTGCCCGGTCGAGGTGATGAAGCGGGTCGTCGCCGAGATGAACATGCGGGAGGTGTCCATCTGCTACGGCATGACCGAGACCTCGCCGGTCTCCCTCCAGACCCGGCGCGACGACGACCTGGAACGCCGTACGGGCACGGTCGGGCGGGCGCTGCCGCACATCGAGGTCAAGGTGATCGACCCGGCGACCGGGGTGACCCTGCCGCGCGGCGAGCCGGGCGAGCTGTGCACCCGGGGGTACAGCGTGATGCTCGGCTACTGGAACGAGCCCGAGCGCACCGCCGAGGTGATCGACGCCGGGCGCTGGATGCACACCGGGGACCTCGCGGTGATCAGGGAGGACGGTTACGCGCAGATCGTCGGCCGGATCAAGGACATGATCATCCGGGGTGGTGAGAACGTCTACCCGAGGGAGATCGAGGAGTTCCTGTACGGCCACCCCAAGGTCGCCGACATACAGGTGGTCGGGGTCCCCGACGCGACGTACGGGGAGGAGATCGTGGCCTGTGTGGTCCCGCGCGATCCGGCCGATCCGCCGTCGCGGGACGAGATCGTGGCGTACTGCCGGGAGCGGCTCGCGCACTACAAGATCCCGCGCCAGGTGGAGATCGTGGACGGCTTCCCGATGACGGTCAGCGGGAAGGTCAGGAAGAACGAGCTGCGGGAGCGTTTCTCCGCGTGAGCGCCCCGGTCCCGCTCAGCGCCGCGGCGGCGGGTCCGGGAGCGCCCGGCGCATACAGACCCGGGGCCAGCGGTCGAGCCCGTGGGCGGCCTCCGTACGGCGGATCTCCCGCAGCCCGGCGGTGAGTTCGTCCTCGGCGAGGACACGGAAGCCGAGGCGCGCGTAGTACGGGGCGTTCCACGGCACGTCGGCGAAGGTCGTGAGGGTCAGCGCGGTGAGCCCGCCCCGCGCGGCCCGGCCGGCCAGATGGTCGATCAGCGCCCGGCCGATACCGAGGCGGGCCGCGTCCGGGTGCACCGACACCTGCTCGACATGGGCGGCGCCGTCGACCGGGTCGTGCAGCAGATACGCGACGGGCGGCGCCCCGCGGACGGTCTCGGCCACCCAGGCGCGGCCGGCGCTCCGGTAGCGCTCCAGCACGGCGAGGGGCGGTGGCGCGTCGTCGGCGACGGCCGCCATGCCCAGCGTGCGGAACGGCTCGCCCGCCGCCGCCTCGATGTCCTGGAGGACGGGCAGATCGGCCGGGGCGGCGGGGCGGACGAGCGTCGGGCGTACAGGTGTGGGGCGGTGGGGCATGGAGCGAGTATGACGGCGCCCGGCCGCGGCGGCGCGCGGATCCCCCGTGGTCACGCCCCGGCGGAGACCAGTTCGTCGGCTGGTCCGTTCACCGGTTTCGGTGAGCCGGAGAGGTCCATGACGAAGAGCGGCAGCCCGAGGTCGTCGGCGCGGGCGCGGGCGTCGTCCGCGTATCCGGCCAGCGAGAAGTAGACGCTCACCGCCGACGCGTTGAGGCCGTTGAGCCAGAGGCACTCCACGGAGCGCACGGACGCCGGGCTCATGGTCGGGTCGACCTGGGCGATCACGTCGGGGCCGCGCAGATCGATACCGGACTCGGGCCGCTCGTCCGCCTGGACGACGCTCTTGAAGCCCAGCCAGCGCAGATAGAGCCCGGCCGCGGTCACCGCGTCGTGGGACGTACGGATCGTCAGCGGCCGGAAGGCCGGGCGGGGCGAGGCGGCGGTCCTGGGCAGCGGGATGTGCGCGGGCCGCTCGGGGGCCCGGTCCTGCTCGGGCGCGTCCCGCGGCCCGGGGCGACCGGTCGGCTCGGCGGCTTCGGCGGCGGGCACGCTCCGTACGGGAATCAGCAGCACCGTGCCGCACGGGCAGCCCAGTTCGGGCCGGGGCTGTGCGCACGCGGTCCCGCACGCGTCGCAGCGGACCGTCACCCACGCGTCGTCCCACGTGCGCCGGGTGACGGGCTCCGCCGGTACGCCCACGGCGAGCGGCGGGGCCACCGGAGCCCCGCACACACAGGGGTAGACCGACGCCGTGAAGGTGTGCCCGCTGCCGCAGGACGGACAGCGCACCGGAACACTCCCACCCATCAGAGCCCCCTCCGTTCGATTGCGCTCAGTGTTCCATCGTCCACCAGGAGCGAGGCAACGGGGAGAGGCTTCGGCCATCCCTTTCGATACGGGAGGCGGCCGTGGAGACCGGGCGGCGGCGGCGCCGGGCGCGACCGTACGAGTGTCGGCGCCGCAGCCGCCCGGGGTTCAAGGGGGGGCGGGTCAGGAGGGCGGGGTGCAGGAGGGGGGAGTCAGGAGGGCGGGGTCAGGGCGTGCGCCAGCCGAAGGACTCGGCGCTCGGCCGGTCGCCCGGCTTGTACTCCAGGCCGATCCAGCCGTCGTAACCGGCCTTGCGCAGCCGCCCGACCAGCTCCTCCAGCGGGAGCGTCCCGGTACCCGGCGCGCCCCGCCCCGGGTTGTCCGCGATCTGTACGTGGCCGGTCCGGTCGGCGTACCGGTCGATCACCTCGGCCAGGTCCGCGCCGTTCATCGACAGGTGGTAGAGGTCCAGCAGGAAAGCGGCGTTGCCGAGACCCGTGGCCTCGTTGACCCGGTCCGCGACCTCGACCGCGGAGGCGGCGGTGACCAGCGGGTAGTCCGGCGACTCGGGCCGGTTGAGCGCCTCGATCAGCAGCAGCGCCCCGGCCTCGTGGGCCGCGCGGGCGGCCGGTACGAGGTTCTCCAGGGCCAGGGCGTCCTGCGCCTGCGGGTCCACCCCGGGCACGCGGTTCCCGTAGAGCGCGTTGAGCGCCGTGCACCCCGTGGCGGCGGCGAACCCGGCCGCGACCTCGATGTTGGCCCGGAACCGCTCGGACTCCTCGCCGGGCACGGAGAGCGCGCCCCGGTCCGGCCCCGGGAGCAGGCCCGCGTAGAAGTTCAGCCCCACCAGCCGGGTGCCCGCGTCCTCCAGGGCCGCGCGCAGATCGTCGAGGGCGGCGCGCGGCGGGGTGGGGGTGTCGGTCCACGGCCACCACAGCTCGACGGCGGTGAAGCCGGCGGCGGCCGCGGCGGCCGGGCGTTCCAGCAGGGGCAGTTCGGTGAAGAGGATGGACAGATTCACATCGAATCGCTGCTCTGTGCCGCGCCAGGGCGGGGAGACATAGGCCATGGGGAGTCCACCTCTACTTCCGCATAGTGAAAAAATATTTCTGCTGTACGGAATGTTGCCCGTTGGGCTTCCGTACTGTCAAGGAAACATGGAGACGGAGACTTCGGTGACCTATCAGCAGCCGGTGCTGGACGACCTGGACCGGCAGATCCTCGCGGCGCTCGTCGCGAACGCGCGCACCAGTTTCACGGAGATCGGCCAGTCGATCGGGCTCTCGGCCCCCGCGGTGAAACGCCGGGTCGACCGGATGCGCGAGGCCGAGGTGATCAACGGCTTCACCACGATCGTGCGGCCGGCGGCCCTCGGCTGGCGCACGGAGGCGTACGTCGAGGTGTTCTGCGACGCCGCCGGGCCGCCCCGGCGCCTCGCCGAGGTCGCGCGCACCTACCCCGAGGTGGTGGCGGCGGTGACCGTGACCGGCGGGGCGGACGCGCTGCTGCACATCAGGGCCGCCGACATCGACCACTTCGAGGCGGTGCTGGAGCGGATCAGGGCCGAACCGTTCGTCACCCGCACCAACAGCTTCATCGCCCTGACCCATCTGCTGCCCGACAGCCCGGAGGCGGGCAGCCCCGGTACCCCGCCCCGCGAAACGAACAGCCGCTGAAGAGCTTACGTACGCAGTGTTCTTGCGCGTACACGCAGTCATTCTTTCTTGAGTGCCGTCGCGTCCGCTTCCTATCGTGGAGGGTGCCCCCCCAGAACGACGAGAGGATGCCTCCGTGCCGCAGACCGGTGTGCCCCGTGTGTCCCGTGTACCGGGGACGTCCCGCGTACCGGGGACGTCCCGCGTACCGGGGGTGTCCCGTGTGCCGGGGGCGCCCCGCACCCCCCGCCCCCGGCGCTATCTCCTGTGCGCGCCGCGGTACTTCGAGGTGCGGTACGCCATCAACCCCTGGATGCGCGCGGACGTACCGGTCGACACCGGCCGCGCGCTCGCCCAGTGGGAGTCACTGGTACGGGTCCACCGCGGCCTCGGCCACACAGTGGAGACCGCCGAACCCGTCGCCGGGCTCCCGGACATGGTCTTCGCCGCCAACGCCGCGCTCGTCCTGGACGGCCGGGCCCTCGGCTCCCGGTTCCACGCCGAGCAGCGCCGGGCCGAGGCCGCCGCGTACGGGGTGTGGTTCGCGGCGGCCGGGTACGAGGTGCGCGGCGCCGCGTCGGTCTGCGAGGGCGAGGGCGACCTCACCCCGGTCGGCGGGGTCGTCCTGGCCGGCACCGGCTTCCGCACGGCGCGGGCCGCGCACCGGGAGGTACGGGAGTTCTTCGGGGTGCCGGTCGTCGGCCTGCGCCTGGTCGACCCGTACTTCTACCACCTGGACACCGCGCTCTTCGCCCTGGACGACGAGAACATCGCGTACTACCCGGGGGCGTTCTCGCCCGGGAGCCGCGCGAAGCTGGCGCGGCTCTTCCCCGACGCGGTGATCGCCACCCGGGACGACGCGCTGGCGTTCGGGCTCAACTCGGTCTCCGACGGCGCGCATGTGATCGTCGCGCCCGCGGCCACCGAGCTGATCGGGGAGCTGGAGCGGCGCGGGTACCTCCCCGTGCCGGTCGACCTCTCCGAGTTCCACAAGGCGGGCGGCGGGGCGAAGTGCTGCACCCAGGAGCTGCACGGGGCGCCTCCCGCGCCGCCGCTCGCGGGAGC
>NZ_JBHZDA010000002.1:246424-252185 GCF_042755665.1 Streptomyces sp. NPDC059142 | reverse complement strand
GGCGGGGGCGGGCGGGCCGCGCCGCCCGCGCACCCGCCCGCGTCCGTTGCCGAGCGCCCCGCCCGCGCGCCCCCCCGGCCCGCCGCCCCCCCCCCCCCCCCGCACAATGGAACGGTGAACGAGCCGATCCCCGTCATCCGCGCCGTCGACCGCGGCACCGCCAAGCTCCTGCCCGACGTGGACCGGGAGCGGGCCTGGCTGCTGACGGTCGACGGCGCGCCCCAGTCCTACGTCGACCTGGACGAACCGGCCCACCTGGAGTTCGAGTACGTACGGCGCCTCGCCCATGTCGTGGACTGCGCGGCGTCCGCCCCGTGGGCGGTGGCCCCCGCCCCGCTCACCGTGCTCCACCTCGGCGGCGGCGCCTTCACCCTGCCCCGCTACATCGCCGCGACCCGGCCCGGCTCCGCCCAGTCCGTGGTGGAGGCCGACGCGGCGCTGCTGGCGCTGGTCGAGCAGGAGCTGCCGATACCGGCCGGCGCGGGGATCACCGCCCACACCGCGGACGCCCGCCGCTTCCTCGAAACGGCGCCGGACCGCTCCGTGGACGTCCTGATCGCCGATGTCTTCGGCGGCTCACGCATCCCCGCCCACCTCACCTCCGTCGAGTACGCGCGGGAGGCCGCCCGGGTGCTGCGCCCCGAGGGGATCTACGCCGCCAATCTCGCGGACGGTGCTCCGTTCGCCTTTCTCCGATCACAACTGGCCACATTCGCCACGGTCTTCGAGGAGCTGGCGCTGATCGCGGAACCGCCCGTGCTGCGCGGGCGCCGCTTCGGCAACGCCGTCCTGGTCGCCGCGCACCGGCCGCTCGACACGGCGTCCCTGGCCCGTCGTACCGCCTCGGACGCCTTCCCCGCCCGGGTCGAACACGGCGCCTCCCTGCGGCGGTTCACCGGGGACGCGGCACCCGTACGGGACAGCGGAGCGGTCCCCTCGCCCCGGCCCCCGGACGGGGCGTTCTCCGTCGACTGAGGTGGGGCCACCGCTACTGTCCTCGCCATGACCGAACCCACCTATCTGCGCGACACCCGCGACGGCTACGACAAGATCTCCGCGGAGTACGCCGAGCGCTTCCCCACCATGCGGGTGGACGGGCCCCTGGGCCGCGCCATGCTCACCGCCTTCGCCGAACCGTTCCGGGGCGCCGGGGGCGGACCCGTCGTCGAGGTGGGGAGCGGGGCGGGCCGGGTGACCGCGTTCCTGGACTCCCTCGGTGTGCGCGTCCGCGGTGTCGATCTCTCCCCGGCGATGGTGGCGCTGGCCCGGCGCGCCCACCCGGAGCTGCGCTTCGACGAGGGGTCGATGACCGCGCTGGACCTCCCGGACGGCTCCCTCGCGGGCCTGGTCGCCTGGTACTCCGTCATCCATGTGCCGCCGGAGCTGCACCCCGGGGTGTTCGCGGAGTTCCACCGCGTGCTGGCCCCGGGCGGCAGTCTCCTGGTCGCCTTCCAGGTCGGCGACGCACCGCTGAGCTTCACCGAGGCGTGGGGCCACACCGTCCGCCTCGACTTCCACCGGCTCTCGCCCGACCGGGTCAGCGACGGGCTGGAGAAGGCCGGCTTCGTGATGGACGCCCGGCTGGTGCGAGAGCCCAGCGCTGACGAGAAGGTCCCGCAGGCCTACCTGCTGGCCCACCGTCCCGCGTAGGGCTCTCGCACCGACCGGGCCCGGCGCCCGGCTCCGGCGCCGCGAACGCCGCGGGATCAGCGGTGTTCGCGGCGGCCGTGGCGTGGGTCGTGGCGTCGGCCGTGGCCCTGTCGGCGGCACCGGTGCAGGCGCCGCCGGTGGTGCCGGTGGTGCCCGGTCAGGACTCCGAGGGCGTCCCCGAGAGCCGGACCGTGCCCATGATCTTCTTCATCGTCGCCTCGGACAGCTCGTCCGGCACGCCCTTGTTCGCGTACAGAATCCACGTCGAGTAGTCGCCCTTGGCGGTGGTGAAGGTGAAGGCGATCGACTTGCCGTCGGTGTCGCACTTGTCCTTCTTCTCCAGCCCCGCGGACTCGGCCGTCGTGTAGTGCCCCTTGAGCCCCGCCGTGGTGGTGAACTCCTGGGGCTTGCCGACCGTGATCTTCTTCTTCAGCGTGGCCATCGGCTCGGGCTGGCCGTACGCGGCCCACACCCAGCTCCCCGCCTCGTTCTTCGAGGCCGTCGCCGTGTCCGTGGCGCCCTCGGCACCCTTCGTACCGGTGCCGGCGAGGCTGCTGTACTCCAGCTTGCCGTCCTTGTCCGTGTCCTGCGAGCACCACTCGGACTTGAGGAAGGCCGGGGCGGAGAAGGAGATCGCGACCGATCCGTCGCCCTTCTCGATGTCCTCGAAGCCGGATATGACGCCGGTCTTGGAGACCTCCCAGTCGGCGGGGACGTCGAACTGCGTCCCGTACTTGGGGTTGGTCACGACCTTCCAGCCCTCGATCTGCGGCTTGGCCGCCGCGCCGTTGCGCGGGTTGTCCTGGGACGGCTCCGCGGTCGGCTCCTCGGAGCCCGACGGCGGCGCGGACACCTTCGGGCCGCCCGCCTGATCGCTCGAACCGTCGTCCTTGCCCAGGACGAAGTAGGCCGTGCCGGCCGCCGTGAGCACGACCACCGCGGCGGCGATCACCGCGACGACCGTCGTCCTCTTCCTGTCGTTTCCCGGAGGACCCGACCCGTCCGGCGTTCCCGGTGCCGAGTACTGCATGGGCACCGTCGGCTGCTGGTAAGGGTTGGGCTGCTGGTAGCCGGGCTGCTGCCCGCTCGCCGGCTGCTGCTGCGGATAGCCGTAACCGGGCTGCTGCGGGTACCCCGGCTGCTGTTGCGGGTACCCCGGCTGCTGGTACGGGTTCGGCTGCTGGTACCCCGGCTGCTGGTACGGATTGGGATTCTGGTCCTGCGGGTTCTGCTCGCCCCCGGGCGGCTGCTGTCCTGGCCACATGGCCAGTAACGATAGAGGGACCCCATGGGGCCGTGACGTCCGCCCCGTCAGGGGATGGTGAAGCCTCCTACCCGTGGGTAACATAATGGCCCATGAGCGCTGATCAGATGTCCGTCGGCGAGATGCTCGCCGCCACCGTTCCCATGGCCAGGACCCTCGGCCTCGGCTACCAGGAGATCACCACGGAGCGGGCCGTCGTCCACCTCCCCGACCAGCCCGACTTCCACAACCATGTCGGCGGACCGCACGCCGGAGCGATGTTCACCCTCGCCGAGTCCGCCAGCGGCGCGATCGTGATCGCCGCCTTCGGACACCTCCTCGAACGGGTCGTCCCCCTCGCCGTCAAGGCGGAGATCCACTACAAGAAGCTCGCCATGGGCCCGGTCACGGCCACCGCGGTCCTCGGCCGCCCGGCCGCGGACGTCATCGCGGAGCTGGACGCGGGGGGCCGCCCCGAATTCCCCGTCGCCGTCACCCTCACCCGGGAGGACGGGGCGGTCACCGGCGAGATGACCGTGGTCTGGATCCTCCGCCCGCACTCCTGAGCCCGTCCGTCCACCGATGACCGGGGCCGCCCGCACTCCTGGGCCGTCCGCGGTCTCGAACACGGATTCCTGACCCCGCCCCCTCACCGGGTAGGCTGCCCGGCGTGCGCCCGCGTGGCGCGCGCCGGGTCATGCCGGCACACGGAACAGGGACGCACAGGAGGAACCGCCGTTGCACGTCCAGGAGTGGCTTGAGACCGTCCCCGCGGTCAGTATTTACATCCTGGTCGGGGTGGTCATCGGACTGGAGAGCCTCGGCATCCCGCTGCCCGGCGAGATCGTCCTCGTCAGCTCGGCGCTGCTCGCCTCCCAGCACGGTGACATCAACCCGTACATCCTCGGCGCCTGCGCCACGGCCGGTGCGATCATCGGCGACTCGATCGGCTACGCCATCGGACGCAAGGGCGGCAGGCCCCTGCTCGGCTGGCTCGGCGCGAAGTTCCCCAAGCACTTCGGCGCCGACCAGATCGCGATGGCGGAGCGCTCGTTCGAGAAGTGGGGCATGTGGGCGGTCTTCTTCGGCCGTTTCGTCGCGCTGCTCCGTATCTTCGCCGGACCGCTCGCGGGCGTCCTGCGCATGCCGTACTGGAAGTTCCTGATCGCCAACGTGCTGGGCGGCATCGTCTGGGCGGGCGGCACGACCGCCGTCGTGTACTCGGTGGGCGTCGTCGCCGAAGCCTGGCTGAAGCGCTTCTCCTGGCTGGGGCTGCTGCTCGCCGTACTCATCGGGATCACCTCCATGCTCGTCCTGAAGAGCCGCGCCAAGAAGGCCGGCGAGCAGGCGCGACAGGCCAGGGCCGCGGAGCCGGCCGAGCCCGAGACCGTACCCGCTGCCGACTGACGCGACCACGCTCGGTCAGGACATGGCCTGTTTCTGTCGACCTATGATCAATACCCTTGGCGGTGCCGTCCGTTACCGATCGGAACGGCACCTACAGAGGGAGCGCCATGGCCACCGCACAGCAGATCCCGGACATTCTGTCGCCGGAATTCGCGGAGAACCCCTATCCGGCCTACCGCGCGATGCGGGAGAGTGCCCCGCTCATCTGGCACGAAGCCACGAAGAGCTACATCATCTCGCGGTACGACGACGTCGAACGGGCCTTCAAGGACAAGGAGTCGGTGTTCACCACCGACAACTACGACTGGCAGATCGAGCCCGTGCACGGCAGGACGATCCTCCAGCTCAGCGGGCGGGAGCACGCCGTGCGCCGGGCGCTGGTCGCGCCGGCCTTCCGCGGCAGCGACCTGCGGGAGAAGTTCCAGCCCGTCATCGAGCGCAACTCCCGTGAACTGATCGACACCTTCCGGCACACCGGATCCGTCGATCTCGTGGAGGCGTACGCGACCCGCTTCCCCGTCAACGTGATAGCGGACATGCTCGGCCTCGACAAGGCCGACCACGGCCGCTTCCACGGCTGGTACACGGCGGTCATCGCCTTCCTGGGCAACCTCTCGGGCGACCCCGAGGTGACGGCGGCCGGTGAGCGGACCCGGATCGAGTTCGCCGAGTACATGCTGCCGATCATCCGGGAGCGGCGCGACCACCTCGGGGACGATCTGCTCTCCACCCTCTGCGCCGCCGAGGTCGACGGCGTACGGATGAGCGACGAGGACATCAAGGCGTTCTGCAGCCTGCTGCTCGCCGCCGGAGGGGAGACCACCGACAAGGCGATCGCCAGCATCTTCGCCAACCTCCTGCTCCACCCCGAGCAGCTCGCCGCCGTACAGCGGGACCGTTCGCTCATCGACCGGGCCTTCGCGGAGACGCTCCGGTTCACCCCGCCGGTGCACATGATCATGCGGCAGACGGCGACGGACGTGGAGCTGAGCGGGGGCACCGTACCGGCCGGTGCGACGGTCACCTGCCTGATCGGGGCGGCCAACCGCGACGACACGCACTACCGGGAGCCGGACTCCTTCGACATCTTCCGCGACGACCTGACCGCCACGACCGCGTTCTCCGCGGCGGCCGACCATCTGGCCTTCGCCCTCGGCCGCCACTTCTGCGTCGGGGCGCTGCTGGCCAAGGCGGAGGTCGAGACCGGGATGAACCACCTGCTCGACGCGATGCCGGACGTCCGGCTCGCCGACGGCTTCGACCCGGTCGAGCAGGGCGTGTTCACCCGGGGACCGCAGTCCCTGCCGGTGGAGTTCACACCGGTCCGCGGCTGACGGAGTCCGGGGGGGGCGCCGGCCCCCCGGGCCCCGCGGGCGGCCCCCGCCCCCCCGGACGCCCCCCCCCCCGCGCAGCGCGCCAGGTCGACCCGCGGGGGGGTCACCCCCCCCCCCGGCGGCCCCC
>NZ_JBHZDA010000002.1:241402-246414 GCF_042755665.1 Streptomyces sp. NPDC059142 | reverse complement strand
TGGCGCGGGGTCGGGTGGGGGTTTGCCGGGGGGGCGCCCATCGCGTGGGGGGTGTTCTCCCCCGGGGGCGGGGGGGCGGGCGGGGCGGGGGGGGGGCCGCCCGGGGGCCGGGGCGGCCGGCACCGCTCAGCCGGGTACGCCCACCCCGGGTACGTCCGCTACTGGACCACGGGCGTGAAGCTCACCGGCAGCGCGGTCAGCCCGCGCATCCAGATCGAGGGCCGCCAGGTCAGCTCGTGCGGCTCCACCCCCAGCACCACGTCGGGCAGCCGCTCCAGCAGCGTCTCGACCGCCGTACGGGCGATGACGTCCGCGAGCAGCGGACCCGGGTAGAGACAGCGGTGCTCCCCGTTGCTGAACGAGAGATGCGCCGAGTTCTCCGCCCCGACATGGCCCTCGGGCCAGATCTGCGGGTCGGTGTTGGCCGCGGCGAAGCCGAGGACCAGACAGTCGCCCGTCTTGATGTGGCGCCCGGCGAGCTGGGTGTCGCGCACCGCCCACCGGCCGATGAAGTTCTGCGTCGGGGTGTCCAGCCACAGCACCTCGTTGAGGGCCTGCCCGACACTGAGCCGCCCGCCCGAGACGTTCAGCGCGAACCGGTCGTCGGTGAGCAGCAGACGCAGCGAGTTGCAGATCCAGTTGGCCGTCGGCTGCTGCGCGGCGGCGATCAGCGTGATGAGGTCCTGGACGACCTCCTCGTCGGTCAGCCCGGCGGGATGGGCCAGCATCCGCGAGGTGACATCGGTGCCGGGGGTGCTCCGTTTCTCCTTGACGAGCTGTTCTATGCGCGCCTGCACCCGCAGATAGGCGGCGACCGGGTCGTCGCCCTCCGCGGCGTCCAGCGAGATCCGCAGGTCCCGTACGAGATTCTCGGTGTCCCCGCCGCCGAGCGGCATCCCGCAGAGCTGGACCACCGCGCGCATCGGCAGCGCGTGCGCGTAGAGGTCCATCAGCTCCGCCTGGCCGCTGCCCGCGAACGCGTCGATGAGCCCCTCGGCGATCTCCCGGCAGGTGTGGGCGAGTTCGAACTGGTCGACGGCCTCCAGCGCCTCCGTGACCACCCCGGAGCGCCGCTGGTGCTCCGCGCCCTCGGTGAACAGCAGCGAGGGCTGGTAGCCGACGAACGGCATCAGCGGCCAGTCGGCGGGGATGTTCGGCCACTGGTTCCAGCGCCGCGAGTCCCGGGCGAACAGCTCGTCGTGCCCGGTGACGTAACTGACCTCGGCGTAGCCCAGCACCAGCCAGGCGGGGATGTCCCCGTCGAGCAGGATGGGCGCGACCGCGCCGTGCTCCCTGCGCATCGCGCGGTAGAGCTGGGACGGGGTCTGCTGGTATTCGAGGCCGCTCAGCCGTACGGAGCCACCGGCGTGCGCGGGGCAGCCGGGGGGCGGGGCCTGTCCTTCGACGGCTCCTGCGGGGTCGGTCATGGTGTCAGCTCCCGGGCCATGGCCAGTTCGTAGAGGTGGTCCACGAGGGTGATCAATACGTTCTTGCCGGACGACCGTACCCGCGCGTCGCAGTCGACCAGCGGCACATGGTCCGGCAGCGAGAGTGCCTGGCGGATCTCGTCGAGCGAGAACGACGAGACGTCGTCGTCGAATCGGTTCACGGCCACCACGAAGGGCGTTCTGTGGTGTTCGAGCCGGTCGATGGCGTACCAGGACTCGCTCATCCGGCGGGTGTCGACCAGGACGACCGCGCCCAGCGTGCCGGAGAAGAGCCGGTCCCACAGGAACCAGAACCGCTCCTGGCCGGGCGCCCCGAACAAGTAGAGCACCATGCGTTCGTTGAGGCTGATCCGCCCGAAGTCGAAGGCGACGGTCGTGGTCGTCTTCGTGGTCAGCCCGGCGGTCTCGTCGACCCCGACACCGGCCTGTGTCATGACCTCTTCGGTGTTGAGCGGGCGGATCTCGCTGACCGAGCGGACCAGGGTGGTCTTGCCGACGCCGAAGCCGCCCACGACGACGATCTTCAGACCGGTCTCGGCGGAGTCGCTCAGCGGGGTACGTGCCGGCAGCTCAGAGGTTACGGAGTCCAAGGAGCACCTCCTTCAGGAGAGCGGAGTCGGGAAGGTCGGCGGAGCGCGCGGCGCGCGGGTGGCGGGCGGTGATACGGCCCGTCGCGAGGAGGTCGCCGAGGAGGATCCGTACCACCATCACCGGCAGTCGCAGCTCGGCGGCGATCTCCACGACCGCCGTGGGATGGTCGCACAGCTCCAGGATCCTGACGTGCTCCGACTGCATCCCCGCGGTCGGCCGGCACTCGCTGACGATCAGGGTGACCAGGTCGAAGGTGTCGTCCTCGACCCGGCTGCGGCCACCGGTGACGGTGTACAGCCGGTCGGGGTCCCCGGTGTCGACGGGCCGCCTGATCATGAGCGTCCGCTGCCGTGTGCGGGTGTGCGGGGTTCCGCCCGCAGATGCTCACCGATCTGCTCGACCAGCTCGCTCATCTGATGGCCCACCACACCGGGGTCGGCGCCGTCCTCGGCCACCACCGCGAGATGCGCGCCGTCACCGGCCTCCACGATGAACAGCAGTCCGCCGTGGAACTCCGTCATCGAGTGGCGTACGCCACCGCTTCCGCTGCCGAACTCCACCGAGGCGCCCTGCGCGAGCGCCTGGATGCCGGAACAGATGGCGGACAACTGGTCGGCCTGGTCGAGGGTGAGATGACGGCTCCAGCAGAGCTTCAGTCCGTCGCGGGAGAGCACGAGGGCGTGCCGGGTGCCGGGAGTGCGCTCCAGCAGGTTCTCGAGGAGCCAGGTCAGGCTGTTGTCTGTGGTCTGCATGGTGTGCGTGGGGCGGGATGGAGCCGGTGGTCCGGCCACCTGCCCGTGCCTCCTTCTCACGTTCCGGGTGGGGTTGGGCGCCAGGACCCCCGGGCGCCGTACGGGGTGGGCGCGGCCCTACCCGGCCGGAGTGCCGGGGGTGGCGGAAGCGCCGGGAGCGTCGGGAGGGCCGGCCTGGTCCTGCGGCGGGACGGCGGGGGCGGCCGGGTCCTGGGCGCCGTCGGAGGGCGCGCCGGTCCCGGCGGCCGGGGCGTCGGCGCCCTCGGCGGCGTTCCGCGCGCGGTGGAAGGCGCCGAACCGGGCGCCCACGTCGCGGCGTTCCGGCCGGACCGCGGTGGCCTCCGGCTCCGGGTTGGGCCGGCCGCGGTCGGCGGCGGCCATCGTACGGCCGGGCGGGCGCACCGGCAGGCCGCCGGGCGTGGCGACACGGGGACCGCCGGCCGGGGCGGACGGCGAGGGGAGCACCGGCCACGCCGTGGACGTCGGTACGGGCGGGGGCGGCGGCGGGGCGGCGGCGGCCGGCGGGGCCATCACCGGGGGCACGGTCGCCTCGGGCGCCGGGCGGCGCAGCGACTGCTCGGGTCCCATCCCGCGCTGCTGGGCCATGAGCTGCGGCGGGAAGAGCACGACGACGCCCGTGCCACCGCGCGACGAGGGCCGGTAGTTGACGCTGATGTGGTACTTGGCGGCCAGCCGGCCGACCACGGCCAGTCCGAGCCGGGTGCCCTGGAGCGTCGCGAGGTCGGTGACCCGCCCCGAGACGGACTCCTCGGCGCGGCGCATCGCGGCGGCGGCCATCTTCAGGCCGCTGTCCTCGATGGTCACCACGATGCCGGCGGTGCGCTCCTCGACGTAGACATGGACCTCGTCGATCGGCGGGGAGAAGTTCGCCGCGTTGTCCATCAGTTCGGCGAGCAGGTGCATCACGGGCTCGGCGGCGAACCCGGCGATGGCCGCCTGGCTGGAGCAGTGCAGCCTGACCCGCTGGTAGGCGGCGATACGGCCGACCGCGCCGCGCAGGATCGACTCCATGCCGATCGGCTTGTTCCAGGCGCGGCTCGCGCGCCCGCCCATGAGCAGGGCCAGCCGGTCGGTGAGCAGCCCGAGCTGCGAGGTGTTGTGATCGAGCTTGAGGAGGTCGCCGAAGACCTCCTCGCCGTAACGGTCCTGCATGTCGCGCAGGTCGGCCAGCATGGAGACGGCCTTGGCCTGCACCCGGCTCAGCGCCTTGGCGCTCGCCGCCTGCGCGGCGGCCGCGCGCCGCTCACTGACGGCGAACTCCCGGACCACCGCGTCCACCAGGACCCGCAGCCGCGGGTCCTCGGGCGGTACGACGGTGGAGAGCACGGTGTCGGCGGAGCCGCCGGCGCGCAGTCCGGCGAGCGCGTCGGGGAGCGTCTTGCCGGTGAGCAGGTCCAGGTCGTCGGCGGACTTGGCCAGCCGGGCGACGGCGGTCTCGCTGTCGGCGAGCGAGCGGGCCGCGCGCGCCTCGGCGGCGGCGATCTCGTTCGTGAACGTCTCCAGGACCCGGCGGAGTTGCGGGTCGGACGGCGGCGGGGTGCTCGCGAAGGTCTCCCGGGCGCTCAGACCCTCGTGGAGCTTCTTGACGACCGCGGGCAGGGTGACGTTCAGCAGATGCGCGGACTCCGCGCCGCTCTGGGCGAGCCGGGTCTGCGCGGTGCCGTTCTCGCTCCGCGCGGCCTCGGCGGCGCGCCGCGCTCCGCGCAGCAGCAGCGCGGAGGTGATGACGGTCGCGGCCAGACAGACCCAGGTGACGGCGACGGTGGCGGCGAGCCAGCCACGGGCCGCTGCCGGGGCCGCGGCCACCACCCCTCCTCCGGCGGCGCCGGCCACCACCAGCAGGGTCAGCGGGACGGTGAGCGACAACGACCGCGTCGTGGGTATGCGGTGCGGGCTGGGGGCGACAGGCACTGACATTCCGCGGTCCCTCGGTACTTGAGTGCGGGGGGAACAGACTGGCCGACCTGCGGGCTTCGGCCGCACGGGCGGGATCTGACACCGATGGGGACGGCGATCTTCCGCACCACATGTGGCGCTCATGCTAACCACGGGACGCGGTACGGAAGCACTCAGGGCCCCTTGGGCCCACAGAACGGGGGGGGGGGGGGGCGCGCCGCGGGGGGGGGGGGGGGCGTGGCGCTGTGCTTGTGAGGCTCGGGGTGGCGCGGGAGGTGTGGCGGGCCCGGGCGCGCCCCGGCGG
>NZ_JBHZDA010000002.1:198143-241392 GCF_042755665.1 Streptomyces sp. NPDC059142 | reverse complement strand
CCCTGTGGGGCCCAACCTCAACCCCGGGCGCGCGCTCCCCACCCCCCCCGGCGCGCGCGCGCCCCCCCCGGGGGCGACAGCCCCCCCCCCCCCCCCCGTCGGGAAGGGATGACGTGGTAGAGAAGGTCCGCCGTCGTGGTCCTGTCATATGCGGCCGGCCTGCGGCGAAGCGGGGTTCGCGGGGGGTGTCCCGACCGCGGATACGTTTTCTCACCTGGCGTCATCTCGCCTGCATGGCGACGGTTTCCGGCCAACTGTCCGTGTCACGCCTGGTGGCCCGGCGCCGGGTGGGACCGGAGGGACGGGCCTCCCAGTACAGTGCGGTGCATGCCGGGGTGCACCACAAAGTAGTGCAATCCGCTGTACCTCTCCTTTGAACACATGGGACGGAACGTGTCGGACCTCGACCAGCTCACCCAGTCGCTCGCCCGCAATCTCAAGCGCTGGCGCGGCGAGCGGGGCTTCACACTCGACGCCCTCGCGGCCCGTGCGGGGGTCAGTCGCGGAATGATCATCCAGATCGAGCAGGCCCGTACCAATCCGAGCGTCGGCACCACCGTCAAGATCGCCGACGCGCTCGGGGTCCCCATCACCACGCTGCTCGACTACGAACAGGGCACCCATGTCCGGATCGTCCCCGAGAGCAAGGCCGTACGGCTGTGGTCCACCCCCGCGGGCAGCCGCAGCACCCTCCTCGTCGGCGCGGAGGCGCGCGGCCCGCTGGAGCTGTGGTCGTGGACGCTGATGCCCGGCGACGCCAGCACCTCCGACCCGCATCCGCCGGGCACCACCGAACTGCTCCATGTGACCGCCGGTGAGCTGACGCTCGTCGTCGACGGCGAGCCGCACGCCGTCCCGGCCGGCGCGTCGGCGACCTTCGAGGCGGGCGTGGAGCACATCTACCGCAACGACGGCGCGGAGACGGTTGAAATGATCATGTCCATCTCGGTCCCGCCGGTGCGCTGACGCGCCACCCGCGCGGCCCGCACCACCCGCGCCACCCGCGCCACCCGCGCCACCCGCGCGGCCCGTACGGCTCATGCGGCCGGGCCGCGGGAGCCGCGCCCCGATGCGTCCCTATCCGCCGAGCCGGGGGATCTCGATCGCGGGGCACCGGTCCATCACCATCGCGAGCCCGGCCGCCCGCGTCCGCTCGAACGCCTGCTCGTCGATCACCCCGAGCTGGAACCAGACGGCCCGCGCGCCGGCGGCGACCGCCTCGTCCGCGACCGCCCCGGCCAGTTCGCTGTTGACGAAGACGTCCACCACGTCCACCGGGAAGGGGATGTCGGCGAGCGAGGCGTACCCGCGCTCGCCGTGCACCGTCTCGGCCTTCGGATGCACCGGCACGATCCGCTTGCCGTACCGCTGGAGGACCGCGGCGACGCCGTACGCCGCCCGGGAGGCGTTGGCGGACAGGCCCACCACGGCCCAGGTGTCCCCGCCGTGCTCAAGGATCTCCCGGATCGTCGCCGGATCGCCGTGCCCGGTCCGCGCGCTCTCCGTCTGTGCTCTCTCTGCGTCCATGTCAGGGCAACGGATCGGGCGCGCGGGGCATTCCGCGCACCGGGGATCCGGTTCACCGCGGACGGCACGGCGTGCCATCCTGACCGTGGTGTCACGAGGTCTGGTTTCGCGCGGAGGTATGGGGTTGTGCTGAGGACGGGAAAGATCCAGCGGTTCGACGAGACACGTGGATACGGGTTCATCGTCCCGGACGAGGGAGGTGACGACGTG
The DNA here is from genome assembly GCF_042755665.1 of Streptomyces sp. NPDC059142. Classification (NCBI taxonomy): domain Bacteria; kingdom Bacillati; phylum Actinomycetota; class Actinomycetes; order Kitasatosporales; family Streptomycetaceae; genus Streptomyces; species Streptomyces sp. NPDC059142. The sequence goes on along the minus strand of NZ_JBHZDA010000002.1, from coordinate 239,655 downwards.
TTCATGCACGCGAACGACCTGCTGGACGAGAAGTACCTCTACCAGGCGGGCCGCGAGGTCGAGTTCTTCGTCGAGATGGGGGACAAGGGGCCGAAGGCGTCCGAGATCCGGCTCGTCCACCCGTCCGCGCAGCGCCGCCCCGGGCGCGACCTCGCACCTGCCCCGGTGACGTACCGGAGCGCGGAGGACGGCGAGCCGACGGCGGCCGCTCTGCGCGGCGAACTCACCGAGGCGCTGCTGGAGGCGGACGGCACCCTGACGGCCGACCAGATCAAGCGGGTCAGGGCGCGCGTGGTCGAACTGGCGCGCGCGCACGGCTGGATCACCGGCTGACGACCGGGGCCGCCCCTCGCGCCCGGGTCAGAGCAGATCCCCGCGCATCGGCACGCGTACGGCCACGGCTGCCGCGACGAGTGTGTACCCCGTCAGCAGCAGAGCGCCGCCGGCCGGGGGGAGCAGCGCGACCGCGGGGGTGGACAGCTCGGCCGCGAGGGCGTCCGCGACCTGGGTGAAGCCGGTCAGCGAGGCCGTGGCGCCGCCCGGCAGCAGCGGGTGGAGCAGCCGGACGCCCGGGATCGTCATCAGGACCAGCTCGCCCACGTAGAGATAGCCGATCACCACCGAGAGCGCCGCGATCTGGTGGCGGATCAGGGCGCCCGCCGCGACCCCCAGCAGGGTGTAGGAGGTCATCGCGACGGCCAGCCGCAGCAGCAGCTCCACCACCGTCCCCGTACCGATGCCGGGGGTGATGCCCCGGGCGGCGAGCGCCCCGAAGAAGGCCGCGCCCGCGCTGCCGGTCAGCACCAGCCCGTACACCGTCCCGGCCACGGCGTACGTGATCAGCTTCGCCATGAGTACCCGCTCGCGCCGTGGTGCGAAGAGGAAGGTGTACGTCGCCGTCCGGTAGCGGTACTCCGAGGTCATCGCGAGCGTGCCCAGCGCCGCGGGGACGAACACGGTGCAGCCGAGCATCCCGATGACCGACAGCACCCCGTCCCCGGTGTCCAGGCCCGGCAGGGGCGGGGAGAAGTTCTCGGGACCGACCGCGGCCGTCGCACCGGTCAGACCACCGCCCAGCAGGACGGCCGTCACCAGCGCCCCCAGCCACAGCCGGGTCGCCGCCAGCCGCTGGAACTCGGCCCTGACCAGCGCGTTCATCGAGTTCATCGGGTGTTCCTCCCCGCGTCGGCGGCGGTGTCGCCGGTCAGCTCGAAGAACAACTGCTCCAGGCTGGTGTCCTCGGTCGCCAGTTCGTGCACGCGCAGCCCCGCGGCCGAGGCCAGATCGGCGACGCGCGCCGTGGTCAGCCCGTGGATCCGCAGAGCCCCGTCGTGCCCGGACTCGACATGGCTCGCGGCGCTCCCCGCCGGACCGCCGTCCAGCAGCAGCGTCCTGAGCGCCGCGGCGTCGGGCGAACGGACCAGCACCACCGACGGGCGCAGGCGCTCCATCTCGGCGAGCGGCCCCGCCGCGACCAGCCTGCCGCGCCGGATCATCACGATGTCGTCCACGATCTGCTGGACCTCGCCGAGCGCATGGCTCGACACCAGGACCGTGCGCCCTTCGGCGGCCAGCTCCCGCAGAAAGCCGCGCAGCCAGGCGGTGCCCTCGGGGTCGAGCCCGTCGCCCGGCTCGTCCAGCAGCAGCACCCGCGGATCGCCCAGCAGCGCCGTGGCCAGGCTCAGCCGTTGCCTCATGCCCGTGGAGAACGTACGGGTCCTGCGGCGCGCCGCGTCCGCGAGCCCGAGCCGTTCCAGCAAGGCGTCGACGCGGCCCGCCGGATGGCCGCCCATCGTGCAGTAGATCCGCAGATGGTCACGGGCCGACTGGTGGGGGTGGAAGGCCGAGGCGTCGAGTACGGCGCCGACGACCTCGGAGGGCCGGCGCAGCCGCGCGTACCGCTCACCGCCGATGGTCGCGGTGCCCGCGGTGGGGGCGACCAGGCCGAGGATCATGCGCATCGTGGTGGTCTTGCCCGCCCCGTTGGCGCCGAGGAAGCCCGTGACCACCCCCGGCTCGACGGCGAAGGTCAGCCCGTCCACCGCCGTGACCGGGCCGAACCGCTTGGTCAGTCCGGTCACCTCGATGCGCGGCGACGCCCCGCTCACCGGCCGGAGACCTTGCTCGGTGCCATGGGGTCCGTCCCTCCCTCGGGGCGTGCGCACGGTCCCGGCGTGTCCCTGCCTCCGCCCTCTGTTCTAGTAGTTGTATAGCAGATAGAGTTGGAGCCGTGCAGCTCCTACTCGACCTCGACAGCGAGGTCCCGATCTACCAGCAGATCCGGGACCGGGTGGTGGAAGCCATCGCGGACGGTGCGCTGGAACCCGGTGACTCCCTGCCCTCGACCCGGCAGTGCGCCGTCGATCTCGCGATCAACTTCCACACCGTGAACAAGGCGTACGACCTGTTGCGCCGCGAGGGATTCATCCGTGTCAACCGCAGGAGCGGGGCGGTGGTCCACCCGGACATGCGCGGGGCGACGGCCGGACCCGGGGCGGGGCCGGACTGGGAGCGGCGGCTGCGCACACTGCTCGCCGAAGCCGTCGTCCGGGGGGTTCCGGACGAGGAGGTCGCGGGGTGCGTACGGGCGACGCTGGACGGGTTCGCCGCGGGCGGTGGCGACAGGGGTTAGCGCGCGGGAAGAACGGGGGACCGGTGGATCCGGCTTCTCCCCAGGGCTGTTGCGGGGCCGCCGCCGACGAGGCGGCTCCCGCTCCCACGACCTCGTCGGACGGATCGGGTGAACGCCGTGCTGGTCAGCCTTCTCGTCAACTTCGCGACACTCCTGATGCTGGGGGCCGTCCTCTACGCGGCTCCCAGCCCCCGTCTCAACCCCCCGGCGGTCCCCTTCGGCGTCCGCGTACCCCCCGACCGGGCCGACGACCCCCAAGTGACCGAGCAGCGCAGACGCTACCGCGCGCTGCTGACACCGATCGCCGTCGTCCTCACGCCGACCGCGCTCGCCCTCGGCGCCGTGCTGGACAGCGTCCTGGTCGGGGCCGTGGCCGCGCCGCTGCTCTGCGCCGTCGCCGCCGCGCTGTGGTGGAACGCGCACCGCGCCCTCGTCCGCGCCAAGGAGCGGGGCAACTGGTACGGGCAGGTGCGCCAGGGCGCCGTCATGGACACCTCCCTGCGTACGGACCCGGTACGGCTGCCCTGGCTGTGGGTGGTCCCCTCGCTCGTGGTGCTCGTGGTGACGGCCGCCGCGGGCGCGTTCGCCTACCCGGACCTGCCCGCGACGATGCCCCTCCCGGAACGCGGCGTGGGCGGGACGGCCCACCGGGACGTCGCCACCACCTTCTGGTCCGCGTTCGGCCTGGTGCTCGTACAGACCGGGGTCACCGCGGCGCTCGTCGGCACGGCCGCCGCCGTGCTGCGCGCCCGGCCCGACCTGGACGTGTCGCGGCCCCGGAGCAGCGTCGCCCGGCACCGCCGCCACCTCGCGCTGACGGTCCGTGCCCTGCTGGGCACGGGCGCGCTGCTCAACCTCATGCTGTCCGGCCTGTCCGCGATGATGTGGAGCGGCAGCCGCTCCGGGTCCCTGCTCCTCCTGGTCGTGGGCGGGCCCCTGCTCCTGGCCGCCGCCGGATCCGCACCGGCCGTTCTGCGCGCCGCCCGTCCGGGCGGTGCGGCGGGGGCGGAGGCGGCGGAGGAGGACAGCGGCCTGGTGGCGCGTGACGACGACCGGCACTGGCGCGCGGCGGGAACCGTGTACGTGAACGCCGGTGACCCCGCCGTCCTCGTGCCCCGGCGGGTCGGCCGGGGGTGGACGGTCAATCTCGCCCACCCCCGGTTCCTGGCCGGCTCGGGCGCGGTCCTGGCGCTGGCGCTGGCGGCGGCGGCCGTGAACCTCGCCATGGGATCCGGCTGACGTCCGGGCGGCGGCCGGGCCCCGCATAGGGTGGGGGGCATGCAGGAGCAGTACCGGACCGTCGCCCGCGCGGGCGTCCATGAGACCGAGGTCAACCGGTCACGCTTCCTCTGCGCGCTGGCACCGGCGGCGACCGAGGAGGAGGCGCAGGAGTTCGTCGCGGGCGTCCGCAGGGAGCATCCGACGGCCACGCACCACTGCTTCGCGTACGTGATCGGCGCCGACGCCTCCGTACAGCGGGCGAGCGACGACGGCGAGCCCGGCGGTACCGCCGGGGCGCCGATGCTCCAGATGCTGATGCGCCGTGAGATGCGCTACACGGTAGCGGTCGTCACCCGCTACTACGGCGGCGTCAAGCTCGGCGCCGGCGGTCTGATCAGGGCGTACGGGGGAGCGGTCGGCGAGGCGCTGGACGCCCTCGGCACCCGGACCAGACGGCGCTTCCGGCAGGTCACCGTCGTCGTCGACCACCAGCGCGCGGGCCGGCTGGAGAACGATCTGCGCGCCACGGGACACGCGGTCCGCGAGGTGCGGTACGCGGAGGCGGTGACGATCGAGCTGGGGCTGCCGGACGCGGAGGTCGACGCGTTCCGCGGCTGGCTCGCGGACACGACGGCGGGCACGGCCGCCCTGGAGCTGGGCGGGGAGGCGTACGGCGATGGCCCTCCGGAGTGAGCGCCGAGCGCCGTACGGGGAGCGCGCGCCGCACGGACGCCGCGCGCGGTACGGCCGGGGCGGGCCGGGAGCGGCGTGTGAACCGGGCGAGCGGTACGAACGAGTCGAGCGGTACGGACGAGTCGACCGGTACGAACCGTACGAGCGGTATGAACCGCGCGAGCGGCACGAACCGTACGAAACGCGTGAACAGGGGGAAAGCCTCTCTTGAGGATTCTGCACACGTCGGACTGGCATCTCGGACGGTCCTTCCACCGCGTCAGCCTGCTCGACGCCCAGGCCGCGTTCCTCGACCACCTCGTGGCGACGGTCCGTGCCCATGACGTCGACGCGGTCCTCGTCGCCGGCGACGTCTACGACCGGGCCGTACCGCCGCTCGCCGCCGTCGAGCTGTTCGACCGCGCGCTGCACCGCCTCGCCGACGCCGGGGTACCGACCGTCATGATCTCCGGCAACCACGACTCGGCCCGCAGGCTCGGCGTCGGCGCCGGACTCATCGAGCGCGCCGGTATCCATCTGCGGACCGACCCGGCGGGCTGCGCCACCCCCGTCCTGCTCACGGACGCCCACGGCGAGGTGGCCTTCTACGGGCTGCCGTATCTCGAACCCGCCCTGGTACGCGCGGAGTTCAAGGCGGAGAAGGCCGGACACGAGGCGGTGCTCGGAGCCGCGATGGAGCGGGTACGGGCCGACCTCGCCACCCGTCCGGCCGGCACCCGCTCCGTCGTCCTCGCGCACGCCTTCGTCGTCGGCGGCGCGCCCAGCGACAGCGAACGCGACATCACCGTCGGAGGGGTGGCCGCCGTCCCCGCCGGGGTCTTCGACGGCGCCGACTATGTGGCGCTCGGACATCTCCACGGCGCCCAGACCCTCACCGAACGTGTCCGCTACGCCGGTTCGCCCCTCGCCTACTCCTTCTCCGAGGCCACGCACCGCAAGACGATGTGGCTGGTGGACCTCGGGCCCACGGGCGGGATCGAGGCGCGGCGGATCGACTGCCCGGTGCCGCGCCCGCTCGCCCGGATCCGGGGCACGCTCGACGCGCTGCTCGGGGATCCCGCCCTCGACCGGCACGAGGAGTCCTGGGTGGAGGCGACCCTCACCGATCCGGTGCGCCCGGCCGACCCCATGGCACGGCTCGCCGCCCGTTTCCCGTACACCCTCAGCCTCGTCTTCGACCCCGAACGGGCGCCCGGCGACCCGCTCGCCTCCTACGGCAGACGCCTCGCGGGCCGTACCGACCAGCAGATCGCCGAGGACTTCGTGGCCCATGTCCGCGGCGGTTCGGGTCCTGACGATCCCGAACGCACCGTGCTGCGCGGCGCGTTCGACGACGTACGGGTCGACGCGACGGTGCGGGAGGTGACCCCGTGAGACTGCACCGGCTGACCCTCACCGCCTTCGGTCCCTTCGCCACCACCCAGGAGGTCGACTTCGACGCCCTCTCCGGCGCCGGGCTCTTCCTGCTCCACGGCCCGACCGGCGCCGGCAAGACCTCAGTGCTGGACGCGGTCTGCTACGCGCTGTACGGGGCCGTGCCGGGCGCCCGGCAGAGCCCCGGCACCACGCTGCGCAGCGACCACGCGCCCACCGGGACCGTCACCGAGGTCGTCCTCGAACTGACCGTCGGCGAGCGGCGGTTGGAGGTCACCCGGCGACCCGCCCAGCTCCGTCCCAAGAAGCGCGCCAAGGGGTTCACCACCGAGAAGGCGCAGAGCTGGCTGCGGGAGTACGCCCCCGACGGCGGCTCCGACGGCTCCGGCGGCGGCGAATGGCGGGCGCTGAGCCGTTCCCACCAGGAGATCGGCGAGGAGATCAGCCAGCTCCTCGGCATGAGCCGCGAACAGTTCTGCCAGGTCGTGCTCCTGCCCCAGGGCGACTTCGCCCGCTTCCTGCGCGCCGACGCCGAGGCGCGCGGCAGGCTCCTCGGCACACTCTTCGACACCCGCAGGTTCGCCGCGGTCGAGGAACGCCTGGCCGAGCTGCGGCGCGCCGCCGAGCACCGGGTGCGCGCCGGGGACGACCGGCTCCTCGGGATCGCGCAGCGCATCGCCCAGGCGGCGGAGGGGAGTTCGACTGCGACGGACGGTCCGGGGACGCCGGGGCCGCCCGACCGGCAGCCCGGTGACGCGGGGCTCGCCCCCGCCGTACTCGCCTGGGCGGCGCTCGTACGCTGCGACGCCCGCGAGCGGACCGACATCGCCGCGTCGGCCCTCGCGGCGGCCGAGGACCGGTGCGCGGACGCCCGGGGCCGACGGGACGCCGCCCGCGAACTCGCCCGCCTCCAGGAGCGGTTCGCGGACGCCCGACGACGCCACACCGAACTCGAAGCGCGCCGCCCCGCGTACGACCGGACCCGTATGCTGCTGGAACGCGACCGCAAGGCGGAGCTGGTCGCCCCGGCGCTCGCCCTGCGCGACGAGGCGGACGAGGCCCACCGCGCCGCCCGCGCCGCGCACGAACGCACCCGCAGGACCCTGCCCCCCGGACTCGCGGACGCCGGCGCCGAACAGCTCGCCGCCCTGGAAGGCTCCGTACGCCAGGAACTCGGCGCCCTCGACGCGGCCCGCCGCGCGGAGAGCCGCAACGCCGAGATCACCGCCGAACGCGCCGCACTCGACCGGCAGGCGCGCGCCGACGACGACATCCTCCAGGAGACGGCCGGCTGGCTGGCGGGCTGGGAACCGGAACGCCGCGCCCTGCTCGACCGCGTGGAAGAAGCGCTGGAGGCCGCCACCCGCGCCGAGCAGCACGCGGGGCGGCTCGAACCGGCCACGCGACGGCTGGCCGCCGCCCGGCGCCGCGACACGCTCGAAGGGACCGTACGGGAGGCCGGGCAGGCGCTCCTGGCGGCGGGCGCGCGGGCCAACTCCGCCCGCGCGCACTGGCTCGACCTGCGGGAGCGGCGGCTGAAGGGCATCGCCGCCGAACTTGCCGCCCGACTCGCCGAAGGCGCGCCCTGCGAGGTCTGCGGCTCCGCCGACCACCCCGCGCCCGCACGCCCCACGGACGACCAGGTCGATCCGTCCGCCGAGGACGCCGCTCTGACGGAGAGTCAGCGCCGCGAGGAGTCCCGGGCGGAGGCCGAGCGCGTACACACCACGCTCCTGGAGCAGTACGCGACGGCCCGCGCCCAGGCCGCCGGGCCCCGGGACGACGACGGTGACGACACCGCCCCCGGGGCCCCGGACCCCACCGTCGCCGAACTCACCTCGTTCACCGAGCGGTTGGAGCGCGAACACGCCACAGCCCGCCGGGTCGCGGCCGGAGCGCACGCGGCGCGCGAGTCGCTGGCCCGCGCCGAGCGCGAGTACGAGGGCCGGGTCGCCGCCCAGCGGGAGGCCGAGAACCGCGCCGCCGGGCGGACCTCGCTGCGCGAGGCGCTGGAGCACGAACAGAGCGGCCTGCGCGAGGAGTTGGACCGCGCCAGAGGAGCGGCGACCAGCGTCGCCGACCGGGTGGCCGAACTCTCCGACCGGGCCAGGTCGCTCGCCGGGGCGGCGGAGACCGCACGCGTCGCCGACGCCACCGCGCTCCGCCTCAAGGAGGCCGACGGGCATCTCGCGGGCGCCGCGTTCCGCGCCGGGTTCGACACCCCGGGCGCCGCCGCCGAGGCCCTGCTCGGCGCGGCCGACCGGCGCGCGTTCCAGCACCGTATCGACGCCTGGCAGGCCGAGGCCGCCGCGGTCGCGGACCGGCTCGCGGAACCGGCGACCCGGGACGCCGCCGCGCTCCCGCCCGCCGACCCCGGCGCCGCGCAGTCCGCCCACGACACCGCGGAACGCGCCCTGCGCGCCGCCTCCGCCCGGCACGCCGCCGCCCGGGAGAGCCGGGACCAGCTCGCCGGGCTCTCCCGGCGCGCCGAGACCGAGGTGCGCGAACTCGGCCCCGTACGCGAGGAGTACGACCGGGTGGCCCGCCTGGCCGGGCTCACCGCGGGCACCTCCGCCGACAACGAACGCCGGATGCGCCTGGAGTCGTACGTCCTCGCGGCCCGTCTCGAACAGGTCGCGGCGGCCGCCACCGTACGCCTCCAGCGGATGTCCTCCGGGCGGTACGCCCTCTCCCACACCGACGCCCGCGCGGGCGGACAGCGCCGGTCCGGACTCGGGCTCCAGGTCGTCGACGCGTGGACCGGCAGCGCCCGCGACACCGCGACGCTCTCCGGCGGCGAGACGTTCTTCGCCTCCCTCGCCCTCGCGCTCGGCCTCGCGGACGTCGTCACGGACGAGGCGGGCGGCGTACGGCTGGACACCCTCTTCATCGACGAGGGCTTCGGCAGCCTGGACGACCAGACCCTGGACGAGGTCCTCGACGTACTGGACTCCCTGCGGGAGCGGGACCGCAGCGTCGGCATCGTCAGCCATGTCGCGGACCTGCGCCGCCGTATCCCCACCCAACTGGAGATCGTCAAGGAACGCCACGGGTCCGCCGTGCGGCAGCGCCTCGCGGGGGAGTGAGCCGCCCGGGGCGCGCTCACGGCGCCGGTGTCCCCGGCCGGGGCGCCGTCGCCGGGCGGGGCGTGTCACCCCCGGCCGCCGGTGCCCGCCGCAGGCCCGGCGCCAGGGTCAGGGTGACGGTGACGGAGAGCACCGCCATGACGGCCGTCGCCGCCGGTACGGAGGTGAGCTGGGCGACGCCGCCCGCCAGCGCCGCGCCCACCCCCTGCATCGTGAGCATCCCCGAGCTGTGCAACCCGAGGGCGTGACCGCTCAGTTCACCCGGGGTCAGGGCCATCAGCCGCTCCTGGAGGACCAGGCTCGCGGCGAACCCCACCGAGGCCACCGCCACGGCCGCCACCACCAGGGGCAGCGCCGGACGCAGGGCGAGCAGCGGATACGGCAGGGCCAGCAGCAGGAGCAGCGGAACCCCGAGCCGCCCCCGCCACCGCCCCGGCACGAACCGGCCCACCGCGATGTCCCCGGCGAGCATGCCGCAGGCGCCACAGGCGAAGAGGAGCCCCGCGTGCCGGGGCGCGTAGGCGACGAACAGCGACTCACAGCCCACGATCAGCCCGTTGGGGATCCAGAGCGCGAGATAGACGGTCCGGCGCGAACGCGACGACAGCAGAAAGGTGTTGGTCCGCCAGGTCGCCGTGGCCGAGGGGCGCCCGGTGGCCCGCGGCGCCCGGCCGCCGAGACCGAGCCGGGCGACGACCGCGGTCGCGAGATGGAGCGCCGCGCCCACGAGCAGGGTGCCGCGCGGCGACAGCGTGGTCACCAGCACACCGCCGAGCGCGTATCCGCCGATCTGCGCCGTGCCCGCGCACATGTTGAGCACGGAGCGCCCGAGCAGATAGCCGTCCCGCTCAAGGACCTCGTTGAGCAGCCCGTACCGTACGCCGCCGACCGGCGAGGCGACCGTACCGAGAAGGAACAGCACCGCGAACGAGGCCCACACGGGCAGACCGGGCACGGCGAGCGCGGCGGTGCCCAGGCCGAACAGCAGCGACGTCCCGGCCAGCGTGGCGCGCGGCGGCAGCCGGTCCGCCGCCGAGAGCAGGGTGGTCGCGCCGAGCACCTGGGCGAGGGAGGGCCCGAACATGGCGAGGGCGGAGAGCAGCGGTGAACCGGTCGCCGAGTAGATCAGGGTGCCCAGCGCCAGTCCGCTCACGGTCTGGGCGCCCACGTGCCCGGCGGACAGGAGGAAGAGCGGGGTGAACTCCTGGGTGCGGAACAACTCGCGGTAGGTACGCATGAACGGGAGTGTCGAGGCGCCCGGGGCCGGGCCGTTACTCTTTCGCGGGGAGGCGAAACATGGGCTGGTGGCAGATCAGCACGGACACCCTCGCGGACAGCCGCTTCGTCGTCTCCGCCCTCGCCGAGACGATCGCGAGCCTGAAGACCCTGGAGCGGGGCACGGCCGCACACCCGGGCGAGCGCGCCTGGCTCGACCTCCATCTGCCCGCCTACCGCGCACGTCAGGCCGGCGACCCGGTCACCGCGCTGCTCGTCCGGGCCGCGCTGGGGCGTCACTGGAACGCGGACTACCTCACGCCCACCCCGACCGGCGACGGCGACCAGCCGTTCGAGGACGAACTCGCGCGGGTGCGCGAGACGCCCGCCGCGGCCGTGCACGCCGATCTGACCGTCTCGCTGAACGGCCCGCTCCCCGCCCTGCTGCACCGCTCCGACCTGCCGGAACGCACCGCCGACACACTGGCCTGGGTATGGACGAGGACCGTGCTGCCCACCTGGCCGAGGCGCCGCCGGATCATCGAGGCGGATGTCCTCGCGCGCACCGCCCGGCTCGGCAGGGGCGGCTGGACCGCGGCCCTGGAGGGCATGCGCCCCGGGCTGCGCTGGCTCGGGGAGAGCCGACTCCAGCTCAACACGAGGGACTACCCGCCGAGGGAACTCACCGGAGCACGCCTGATGTTCGTCCCCGTGACACCGGTCGACGGCTGGGTCTCCTGGGACGCGCCGCACCGCTACGCCGTCGTCTACCCCTGCTCCGGCGCGCTGGCCGGGACGGACCGTACCCCCGTCCCCGAAAGCCTCGGCGCACTGCTCGGCCCCGCGCGGGCGACCGTCCTCGCCCTGCTCGGCACCCCGAAGAGCACCACGCACCTGGTGGCACTGACCGGACAGGGCCTCGGCTCGGTCGGCCGCCACCTCAAGGTCCTGCACGACGCGGGACTGGTACGGCGCCGCCGCGCCGGGCGCTCCGTCCTCTACCTCCGGACCGACGCGGGCGAGGTCCTGGTCGACGCCGGCGGGCCAGCCGCAGGAGCCGGCCGGAAGGAGCCCGGCGCGCCGAAATCCGGATGACAGCCGCCCCCGGCCCGGCCATCATGAGCGGCCATGCCCGCACCGGAACCGCCCACCCCCGAAGCCCTCCGCCGTGATCCGCCGCCGCCGCGCGGCCGTACCGCGACCGCCCCGCAGCGTGGCCGTCCGGTGAGGCGGGTGTCCCGTGGCGCGGGCGTCTCAGTCCGTGGCACCCGCCTCCGCCAGCGCCGCGTACAGCTCCGTCAGGTCCGCCCCGGCCGGTGCCCCGCTCACCTGTCCGTCGCCGACTTCCATCACCCGCCACACCCCGTCCTCCCGCAGGGCGAGATCCGTCGTCAGGAACCGGCAGCCGAGGGCCCGTACCGCCGCCGCCACCGCGTCCAGCGCGGGCCCCGGCTCCCGCTCCGGCAGTTTGCCGGGCGTGTCCGGATGGGGGGTGAGCAGGACCGGCTCCCCGTCCACCCACCACACGCGCACCTCACCGCCGGGCACGAACGCCTCGTACGCGCGCAGCACCACCCCACCCGCGAGCGAGTCCTCCTGGAGCGCGAGAAAGCGGTCCACGACCGCCATGACCCCTGTGTGATCGGTGAGTTCGGGAAGGAAGCAGGCTTCGTCCCACTGGTCCTTCCGGGACTTCACATAGTCCTTGACGATCCCGGGCCCCGGACCGAGCGGCGCCACCAGCTCGGCCAGCTCCGCCCGCTCCAGGCGCGCCCCCGCTGTCAGCCCGCGCCAGACGCTCCGGGGGGTGAGATGGGCGAACTCCTCGTACCAGCCGGGCAGTTCGTGCGCCCGACGGTACGAACCGGGGTCGGTCAGCAGCCGGCAGCCCCGTACCTCCATGCCGCGCGCCAGCTCCTGGTAGGACGCGGCGGGCATCATCCACCCCCGGTACCAGTACGGTCCCGAGCCGCGCCGTACCCCCGCCAGCGCGCCCGCCGTGTCCCCGGAGAGCAGCGCCTCATGGCCGAGGAGCGCGAACGCCGAGTCGGGCGACCGGGCCAGCGCCGCCTCCTCGGCGAACACCGGATCGGTCCGGACCGCCCGCAGCGGATCGGCGCAGAACAGGAACCCGGCTTCCATCGCATCCCCCAGACCTTTCACACCGTGTGGGTCTCACGCCCTGTGAGACTCGGGCCTTCGGCAGGAGAGAACATGTCCACGACCACCACACTCGACATCCGCCCCGCCCTCGCGGACGACGAGCTGAACGAACTCTTCGCCGCGTCGTGGCCCGGCCACGTCACGACGTCCTTCGCGCCCGTCCTCGCCCGCAGCCTGCTCTGGGTCGCGGCCCGGCGGGCCGGCCGGCTCGTCGGCTATGTCAATGTCGCCGGCGACGGCGGTGTGCACGCCTTCGTCCTCGACACCACCGTCCATCCGGACGAGCGCCGCCGGGGCCTCGGCCGCCGACTCGTGCAATCCGCGGCGGCCGAGGCGTGCGCCCGGGGCGCGCACTGGCTCCATGTCGACCACGAGCCGGCGCTGGCGCCCTTCTACGCGAGCTGCGGTTTCCGGCGGACCGAGGCCGGGCTCATGCCGCTCGTGCCGCGCGGCTGAACCCGCCCCCTCCGCCGTACCCGCGGGAGGTCAGAGCTTCGACAGCTCGTCCACCAGATCGTCCAGCCCGAGCGAGCCCTGCGACAGCGCCGCCATGTGCCACGCCTTCGCGTCGAACGCGTCGCCGTGCGCCTTGCGCGCGTTCTCCCGCCCCAGCAGCCAGGCGCGTTCGCCCAGCTTGTAGCCGATGGCCTGGCCCGGCATGGACAGATAGCGGGTCAGCTCGCTGCTGACGAAGTCCGCGGGACGGCCGCTGTGGTTCCCGAAGAACTCCTCGGCCAGCTCGGGCGTCCAGCGCTCGCCCGGGTGGAACGGGGACTCCGCCGGGATCTCCAGCTCCAGATGCATCCCGATGTCCACGATCACCCGGCAGGCGCGCATCATCTGCGCGTCCAGATAGCCGAGCCGGCGCTCCGCGTCGGGCAGGAAGCCCAGTTCGTCCATGAGCCGTTCCGCGTAGAGCGCCCAGCCCTCGGAGTTGGCGCTGACCTGCCCCACCGACGCCTGGTAGCGGGAGAGCTGCGACGAGACATGCGTCCACTGGGCGATCTGGAGATGGTGGCCGGGGACGCCCTCGTGGTACCAGGTGGACACCAGGTCGTACACCGGGAAGCGGGTCTCGCCCATGGTGGGCAGCCAGGTGCGGCCGGGGCGCGAGAAGTCCTCGGAGGGTCCGGTGTAGTACGGGGCCGCCGCGCCGCCCGGCGGGGCGATCCGGGACTCCACGCGCCGTACCCGGTCGGCGAGTTCGAAGTGCGTGCCGTCCAGTGCGTCGATGGCCTCGTCCATCAGCTTCTGGAGCCAGGTCCGCACCTCGTCGACGCCCTCGATGTGCGCGCCGTGCACGTCGAGATGGGCCAGCGCCTCCCAGGGGCCCGCGCCCGGGAGGATCTTCCCCGCCTCCTCCTTCATCTCGGCGAGCAGCCGGTGGTACTCCGACCAGCCGTACGCGTACGCCTCGTCCAGATCCAGATCCGTACCGTTGTAGTAGCGCGCCCAGCGGGCGTAGCGCTCCCGGCCCACGGTGTCGGGCGCGCCCTCGACGGCGGGGGTATACACGTCGCGCATCCAGTCGCGCAGCTCCGCCACGGCGGCGGTCGCGGTCCGGGCGGCGGCGTCCAGTTCGTCGCGGAGCGCGTCGGGGCCCGCCGCGGCGAACTCCTCGAACCAGCCCCGGTCCTCGCCCGCCCACTCGGTGAGCTGTCCGACGAAGGTCGCCGTCGCGCGCGGCCCGGCCGGCAGCTTGCGCTCGACGCCCAGGGCCAGCGAGGCGCGGTACCCCTCCAGCGCGGCGGGCACGGCGCGCATCCGCTCGGCGATCGCCGCCCAGTCCGCCTCGGTCCCGGCGGGGGTCACGCTGAAGATGTCGCGCACGAAGTGCGGGGCGGAGTGCAGATTGCTGACCTCGCGCAGCCCTTCCTCGGTGTCGTGGACGGCGAGGAAGGCGGTGAGCCGCTCACGCAGCAGCCGGGCGCAGCGCCGCTCGGCATCGCTGTCCGCACCCGGCAGCGTCTCGGCCACGTCGAGCCGGGCGAGCGTGTCCCGGGCGAGGTCGGCGCGGGCCTGCTGTCCGGCCGGGGAGTAGTCGGGAAGGCGGCGGGAGGACTCCGCCACGCCGAGATAGGTGCCGGTGATCGGGTCGAGTTCGATGAGTGCGTCGACGTAGGCGTCGGCGACCTGGCGGGGCAGCGCGCTGCCGGCTGTGTCTGACATAGCCGCCATCCTCTCCAACACGGACCGCCGCGTCACTTCACCGTGTACGGGGTGCGGCCGGATTGGCCGATCGCGGGCGCGGGCGGTGTGCGCCGCCCGGCCAGCTCCGCGCCGCCCGGCGGGGAGCGGCGCGGGCAGGCGGCGACGGACACCGGAATCCGGCCTCCTCCGCCGCCGCTCCGCGCCCCGGATCGGGGGGGGCGGAGCGGCGCGTTCGACGGAAAGGCCGGTCGATTCCCCCCGATACGGCGCGACCCGGGCCCGGAAGGGGCGGGCTGCGCCACCCGTGGCCCGGGACCGACTTTGGCCGGATCTCTACGCTCGCGCCGGGCCGGACGGGCACGGCGCGGAGGCGTCACGGCGTGGACGGGTGCTGAGCGGAGGGGTGCTGAGCGGACGGGTACTGAGCGGACGGGTGGGGCGTGGACGGGTACGGCGCGGGCGGGTCGAGCAGGCCGGAGTCGTCGTACGACGCACGGGGGGAACCGTCCAGGGCGGACGGCTCCAGCCGGGCGGTGATCACGAGCGTGCCCTCGTCGATCTGGTAGTCCAGCGGCAGCCCGAGGTCGCGCATGGCCGCGACCATACCCGTGTTGGACGCCTGGGTGACCGCGTACACACTGTCCGAGCGGGCCTCGACGGCGAGCGCGACGAGCCGGCGCAGCAGTTCGGAGCCGATACCGCGGCGCTGCCAGCCGTCCTCGACGATCAGCGCGACCTCGGTCTCGTCGCCGTCCCAGAGAAGGTGACCGAGGGCGACGAGCCGCCCCGAGGCCGTCTGGACGGCGAGGGTGCGTCCGAAGCGCGGGCTGAGGAGATGTGTCAGATAACGGTCGGCGTCGGCCACCGGGCCGTGGTAGCGCCGTTCCAGGGTGCGGGGTGTGCAGCGGGCGTGCATGGCGAGCGCGGCGTCGAGGTCGTCGGTGTCGGCGCGGCGGACGGTGATCTCCTCGCCCCTCGGGAGCGTGAGCACGTCCTGGCTGCGGGGGATGCGCGGGCCGAGCCGGGTGTCCAGCTCCACCAGCGCCCGGGCGCGGGCGAACTCGGTGGGGGTGAAGGGGAGGTACGGGCGCTCTATGGTGATGCTGCCGCCGTGCGGGTCGCGCAGCCGCATCTCCGTGCCGTCCTGGCCGTCGATGCCCTCGGCCTCACAGGCCCCCTCCGGGCCGCTCCCGTCGGCCGTGCGGCTCCCGGCGGACCCGGCGGGCCGGGAGTGGATGGTGCAGCGGCCGAACAACTGGCGCAGTGCGAGGGGCAGTTCGGCCGCGTCCAGCGCCGTACGGGTGGCCAGGCCCAGGACCCGGGTCGGGGTGTCCACCAGGTCGTGGGCGTCGGCCCGCTCGATCCAGGTGGAGCTGCCGCCCGCGGCGGAGACCTCACGGGTGAGGTCCTTCGCCTGGAGCGACGCCGGGGCGCGCAGCAGGAACTCGTCGACCGTGCCGTCGGCCAGCGGATGCGTCTGGAGGGTGAGGATGTCGACCCGGTGGGTGGCGAAGGTGACGCACAGGGCGGCCAGGCTTCCCGGCTCGTCCCGTACGGTCGTCCGCATCCGCCAGAGCGTCGTCCCCTCCGGGGCCGACCCCTCCTGGAGGGCTTCCTCCCGCCCGTCCGGCGCCGTGGCCGGGGCGCCGCCGGGGGGCCCGTCGGCGCCGGACACCGGTGGTGCGTGGCCGTGCCTCCGTGCCCACCAGGTGTGGAACGTGGCCGTGGCGATCAGCGCCCCGGCCGAGGCGACCAGCAGGAACGCGCCGTCGGGTCCGTGCACGATCAGGTTCGCCAGTGCGTCGGCGACCGCCACCGCGGTGAACAGGGCGGCCAGTTCGACGAGATCCCGCCGCCAGTGGTGGGGGCGGCGGTTGCTCTTCGCGGGAGTCACATGGGTCATGACCTCACTCTGACGGAACGGTGTTGCGTGATCACGAACGGTTTGTGACTGATGGGTTAAGGATGGATCTGTTCCTTTTTGGGTCATCTTCGGCCACTTTTGGCGCGGAATGATCGGTTCAGAGACCCGTTGCGGCCAGAAGGCGTCGCGCTTGTGTGATCACCTGAGAGGCGCCCCCGCGTGCGGCCAGTTCCGCCAGCCCCGGTATCTCCTGCGCGCCTGTGCCGCGCTCCACGCAGTCGGCGGCCACGGCCAGTATCCCCCCGAGCCCGGCACGCGTGCTCCCGCTCCGGTCGCCACCCGCCGCCGACGGCTCCGGGGCCAGCAGGGCGGGCAGCGCGGGCAGCAGTACCGAGGCGACCGTTCCGTACGCACCGGTCGCGGCGGCCGTACGGAGCGCGTCCGTCAGCCGGTTGATCTTGACGTCCCCCGAGACCACCAGCGCGGCCAGCTCCTCGCCCAGCGTCTGCCCGGCCGGCTCCCCCTGGGCGGCCAGCACCAGCAGCGCGTCCACGGCCATGAGCCGGTCCTGCGGATGGCGGGCGCCCAGCCCGTACGCCAGCCCCCGCAGCAGACACCGCCCCGGCCGGCCGCCGCGCTCCGCGAGCGGCGGAAGCCACCAGGTCCCGCCCCGCTCGTCGTCCCGCGCGCACGACGCCGCCTCGGTGAGCAGCAGACCGGCCAGGGGCTCCCGGTCCTGGGGGAGCACGGCCGTCCAGTTGCCGCCCCGCACCCCGGCCCAGTGGTAGCAGCGCGGCACCGCCCGCGCCCCCGGGTCGCCCAGCCAGTGGAACGCCACGGGGAACTCCCGCCGCACCGCCGACCGTTCGGCCCGCTCGGTCCTCTCCCGCTCCGGCTCCTTCCGCCACGGGCGCAGGCCCGCCGCCAGCCCCACCGCCCTCCCGGCCGGAGGCTTCGCGGGCCACGCCTCGTCCACGGCCTGCGCGGGACGGGGCGGCTCCGCCAGGGGGCGCAGCGCCGGTACGGGGGCGCCGTCCGCCGTGAGCCAGGCGACCAGCCGGTCCCCCTCCGGAGTGCCGAGCGCCGCCGCCCCGCGCACCGCCGCCGGGTCCGCGCCCCGGTCCACCCGCAGCAGCGCCTGGGCGAAGTCGGCCGGCCCCGGCGCGGCGCCGAGCCGCCCGTACTCCCGCAGCCGCTCGACCAGGACAGCGGCGTCCAGCGCGCCCGTCTCCCAGGTCGGGGTGGCGAGCAGGAAGGGCGGCGGCTTCGCGTGGACCAGATACGCGGCCTCCCGCAGCCGGGCGTCGATCACCCCGACGAGCGCGGAGTGCGCGCACACCCCGGCGCCCTTGCCCCGGGCGCCGGAGGCCTCCCGGGCGAACGAGGCGTGCAGCGTCCGTGTGGAGATCCGGCCGAGCAGCGCGGCGGCCACCACCTCCACCCCGTGGGTGTCCCGGGAGAACCACCGGTCACGGTCCTGGCGCGCCTCGTCGTCCAGCCACCAGCACCCCGCGAGCGCCGGGCGCAGCGCGCGCACCAGCGCCACCCTGTCCCGGTACGCGTGGCCGACCAGACCGTCCAGCGCCCGCTCGAACGCCGGCATCCCGCCGTCCGGCGAGGCGATCAGCGCCGCCACCTCCTCGACCAGCTCGGCCAGGTCCGCCGGGGCCGGGGCCAGCCGGACCGGCTCCGGCACGGGCGGCAGGATCTCCTCGTACGGCGGCTCGTCGGTCTCCGGAAGCTCACCGAAAACCTCACGCGCCCGGTCCCGGTGGACCGGACTCAGCAGCGCCGCGGCCCGCACCACCTCGGAGCGCCGGTCCGCGTCCAGGGCGGGAAGATGACGGGCCACCAGCTTCAGCGCCCGCTCCTGGACCGCCGTGTCCTCGTGCCCGAACGCCTCCGCGATGACCGGAAGCACCTCGGCCGCGGCGTCACGGTCGACCCGCAGGACCTTGCCCAGCAGCACCAGTTGGGCCCGTACGAGCTTCTTCTCGGGCCGGAACAGTACCGACGCCGACAGGTCCGCGAGGCTCCGGGCGGGCAGCGCGCCCGCGAGCGCCAGCCGGCCCAGCAGCCCCTGCGCGTGGTCCGCCACGGCCGGGGGCCCGTCCGCGGCCATGCCGGTCCAGTCGGCGATCCGCTCGCGCTCCTCCTTGGCCGTCAGCTCCAGCCGGTGCAGCAGACGCAGGAAGAACGTCAGCTCGCCGGGGCGCCCGCCGCGCAGCAGCCGGGCCACGGCCGCGTCCACCAGCGTCCGCCGCTCCACCACCCCCTCCTCGGCCAGGACGGCGAGCACCGAAGGCCAGTGGCGCGGATCGTCCGGATCGCTCCACGCGTTGAGCCGCCACGGCAGTTCGGCCGTCTCGAACAGCCGGGGCACCAGGATCCGTACGTCGGGATCCCCACGCAGCGCGGTCAGCGGTCCGTCCTGCGACGACACCGCCTCCACCCAGCCGTCCACATAGGCGTCCGTGGCCGGCACCTCGCACCCCGCCCGCCGGACCAACCCGGTGATCAGCCGGTAGTCCAGCGCGGCCGTCGACGCCCGGCCCGCGAGCCGGTGGGCGACATCGCCCTGCCACCGCGGATCACGGCCGGCGAGAACATCGAGCAGCACCTCGTGCGGGAGGGAGGCGCTCTCCCGCAGATCGCGGGCGCCGATCCACGCCGCCGTGGCCGCGGCGCCCGTCAGACAGCCGGCGCCCGCCACCACCAGCGCGCAGCCGATCCGCTGCCGTTCGCGCCACCGGCGCCACCCCCAGTCACGCAGCTCGGCGCGGAGCGCCTTCAGCCCGGCCAGCTCCGTTCTGCGCTCCGCCGCCGTCAGCGGCTTCACCAGCCCGGGAACGGCCTGGGCACGCCCCGCCCGGACGGTGTCGAGCAGCGCGCTCATCGGGCACCGCCCGCGGTCGCCACGGCCGCGCGGCGCGCCATCCGGACGGCGAGGGCGTGCTTGCACGGCCCCCGGCGCCCCCGGTGGTCCGCCCACCAGCGGCATGTACAGCTCAGCACCCCGCCCGACTCCCGCACCTGATACCGGCGTTCACCCGAGGCGACGGAGGAGACCGCCGTGTCCGGCGCGGCCGGCACCGGCCCGTCGTCCAGCGTGACGGCACCCTCCGCGAGCAGGGTCCGCGCCGAGACCAGCCGCGGGTTGTGCCGCTCCACCCGCCCCGCGTCGTACGGCAGTTCCCGGTGGAAGTACGCCGCATCCGCGACGTCGTAGCCGACCCGGCCCGCCGTGCCCAGCCGGGTCAGCGCCGCCCGTACCCGCTCGACCGGCAGCCCCGACTCCACGGCCAGCTCCGCCGGATCGATGCGCGGCTCCCACGCCAGCAGCACCGACACCAGCGCGGCGTCCTCGGCCGCCTCCTCGGTGGCCAGCGCCTCCAGCACCCCGCCCTCCCCGGAGAACCCGCGCGCCGCCTCCGGCGACAGCGTGAGCGTCAGCCGCATCCCCGGCAGCACCGCCTCCCAGGCGCTCGACACCGCCGCGCCGTCCGCCACGGGCGGCCCGTACACCCGCAGCGCCGTCGCGTCCCGCAGCACCCGCTCCAGCGCGGCAAGCCGCTCGGGCCCCGGCAGACAGACGGCGCCCGGCACCGGCCGCGTCGTCGGCCGCAGCGTCCGCCCCGCGGGCACCACCCACATCGCCCCGCGCGACGCGTTGCCCCCGCCCCGCGGCAGCGAGCGCAGGAACCGCACCGCCTCCGCGCCGGTCAGCTCCGCCCGCAGATCGAACCCGGCGGAGACCACCTGCGCCTCGGCGAACCCCCGCAGCCAGCGGTCCGGCAGCGGCACCTTCTTCTCCACCACCGACCCGCCGACCGTCGTGACCGCCAGTTCGTCCGGCCCCACCCGGAGATGCAGCGGATCGTCGCCGGTCATCCGGGACAGCGCCTCGCGCAGCGGATTGTTCACATCCACATTGGTCGTGCCGTGGCCCGTGCCCGCCCCGCCGAGCCCGTCCTCCAGCACGTCGAGGCGTGCGTACACCCCGCAGCACCCCGAGAACGACTCGAAGCGCAGCCGGTCGCCGTTCCCCGTCACCACCGGGTCCAGCGAGCGGCCCGGCACCCGCTGGTGGTACCGGGCGCCCGCCACGTCGGCGACGGCCAGCAGCCCGCGCGCCGCGGCCCGCGGCGCCGAGAGGAACCCGGAGAAGAAGCGCGGATGCGCCTCGGCACCGACGGGCGTGAGGCCGCCCGACGTCTCCAGACCGAGCAGCCGTCCGCCCCGGGTGTGCTCCAGGGCTGACGGACGGGAATAGGCCAGCGCCTGTGTGGATCGCGTCATGGGAAAAACCGTAGACGCGACCACTGACAATCGCCCTGAGCTGCGAAGTCATCGCTCCCCAGGCTGTTTTACCGGCTGCTCACCCACCGGTTTCCCGGCCCGTTCACCCACCGGTTTCCCGCCCCGCTCACCGGCCGGCCGTGCGCCGCACGCTCACCGGCCGGCCGTACCCCCGCTCACCGGCCGGCCGTACGCCCGCTCACCGGCCGGTTCACTGGCCGACCTTGCCCGGCTGGAGCACCTTCGTGAACAGCACCGTGCCGCCCTGCTCCCGCAGCCGGACCGTCAACTCCCCGCTCGCGCCGTCGATGTCCACCTCGCCGAAGAGCGGCGGCGTCTCCATCGGCGACAGGTTCGAGCCCGTCGGTGCCTTGACGAAGACCCGGTCGGGACCGAACGTCGCGTCCAGCTTGCTCGCCGGGAACTGCCCTGCCGCGATGGGGCCCGTGACGAACTCCCAGAACGGCTCGAAGTCCTTGAAGGCGGCGCGCTCCGGCAGGTAGTGCTGCGCCGAGGTGTGGTGCACGTCCGCCGTCAGCCACAGCGTGCCCGTGATCCGCCGGTGCTTGATGTACCGCAGCAGTTCGGCGATCTGAAGCTCACGGCCGAGCGGCGCGCCCGGGTCGCCCTGCGCGATCGCCTCGATGTCCGCCGCGCCGTCCGGCACGACCAGACCGAGCGGCATGTCCGCGGCGATGACCTTCCACACCGCGCGCGAGCGCGACAGCTCCCGCTTCAGCCACTGGAGCTGTTCCGCGCCGAGGATCCCGGTGGTGTCGTCCGACTGGCGGCCGGGCGAGTTGGCGTTGCGGAACGTCCGCATGTCGAGGACGAACACGTCGAGCAGCGGACCGTGGTTCACCACCCGGTGCACCCGGCGGTCCGTGCCGCGCGCGTGCAGCGTCGAGATGGGGAAGTACTCGCGGAACGCCTGGGACGCGCGGGCGGCCAGCACGTCCACGTTCTTCTCGGTGTAGCGGTCGTCGTCCAGGATCTGGCCCGGGTACCAGTTGTTGCGCACCTCGTGGTCGTCCCACTGGGTGATGGAGGGCACCTCGGCGTTGAAGCGCCGGACATTGCGGTCCAGCAGGTTGTAGCGGAAGTTGCCCCGGTACTCGGCCAGGGTCTCCGCGACCTTCGCCTTCTCCTCGGTGGTGACGTTGCGCCAGATCCGGCCGTCGGGCAGCGTCACGCTCGGCTCGATCACCCCGTCCGCGTAGATGTTGTCACCGCTGCACAGGAAGAAGTCCGGGGCGAGCCGGCGCATCTCCTCGTAGACGGTGAAACCGCCGAGGTCCGGGTTGATGCCCCAGCCCTGCCCCGCGATGTCGCCCGACCAGACGAAGCGCACGTCCTGGCGGCGTTTCGCGGGCGCCGTACGGAACGTGCCGTACACCGGCTCGCCGGTACGGCGCGGGTCCTCCGGGTCCGCGAGCGTCACCCGGTAGTGGACCCGCTCGCCCGAGGGGAGCCCGCGCAGCGGGACCGTACCGGTGAAGTCCGTGCCGGCGCCCAGCAGCGGGCCGCGGACCAGGTGCGCGCGGCGGAACGACTCGGTGGCGGAGGTCTCCACGATCATCCGGGCCGGCCGGTCCGACCGTACCCACACCAGCCCCGAGGAGGTCGTGATGTCGCCCGCCTGCACGCCCCAGCCGGCGCGCGGCCGGCCCGACAGGGCCTGCGCGGGCGCCGCGCCGCCCAGCACGGCGGCGCCGGGCAGCGCCAGCGCGGCCGAGGCGGCGAGCGAACCGCGCAGCACACCGCGCCGGCCGGGGTGGCGCGCGGGGGCGGAGTCGGAGGGGGAGGCGGGGGCGTTCTGCTGGCCGTACGGCATCGATGCGTCTCCTGCGGCGAGAGGTGACCCTGGTCGAGTGGTGACCGGAGTGTCCTGCCATGCCTAGCGTCCGGCGACGGCCACCGCGCGAACCCCGGGTGAACAACCGCCGCGTCACCCCGCACCCTCGCGAGGTCACCCCGGCACCCTGCCGTGCGCGGGCCGCCTGGACAACGGGGCGTCATGTCCGATGGGATGGGAGCGTGGCAGCCGACACCGTGAGCACCGAGGCGTTCGAGACACACCGGCCGGTACTGACGGGGGTCGCGTACCGCATGCTCGGCCGGTACGCCGACGCCGAGGACGTCGTCCAGGAGGCGTGGCTGCGCTGGAGCGCCGCCGACCGCGCGGACGTCGTCGAGCCGCGCGCCTACCTCGTACGGATCACCACCCGCCTCGCCATCGACCGGCTGCGCCAGACCCGGACACGGCGCGAGGCGTACGTGGGCCCCTGGCTGCCCGAACCCGTCGTCACCGACTTCGGCCCCACCGTGCCCGACACGGCCGAGCGCGCCGTGCTCGCCGACTCCGTCTCCCTCGCGGTGCTGGTCGTCCTCGAATCGCTCTCGCCGCTGGAGCGCGCGGTGTTCGTCCTGCGGGAGGCGTTCGGCTTCCCGTTCGCCGAGATCGCCACCGCGCTGGAGCGCAGCGAGTCCGCCGTACGCCAGCTCGCGGGGCGGGCCCGGCGCCATGTCGAGGAGCGCAGACCCCGTTACGACGTCGACCCGGCCGAACGGCGCGATCTCACCGAGCGGTTCCTCGCGGCGGCCGGCGGCGGCGACCTGGACGGACTGCTCGCCCTGCTCGCCCCCGACGTCCGGCTGGTGGGCGACAGCGGGGGCAAGGCCAAGGCGCCCCGGCGCGTCATCGAGGGCGCCGACAAGGTCGGCCGCTTCCTGCTCGCGACCGCGGCCGGCGGCGGGCATTACGACGTCAGCCTCGTCGAGGTCAACGGCGCTCCCGCGCTCCTGTTCCGGACGGGCGGAAAGCCCGACATCGTCATGCAGTTGGAGTTCAGGGGCGGCCGGGTGCAGAGCGTCCACATCATCCGCAACCCCGACAAGCTCGGCGGCGTCACCACGGGGGAGCCCACCCTGTAGGGCGTGGTGTCCCGTACCCCGGTACCCGGCCAACCGGCCCCCGTCACCATGTCGCCACGTCACCGTCCGTCCACCTCGGGTAAAAGATCCGTCTCTTTCCGTGACCGGCGGCCTGATTGGTCTTGACCAAGGGGTGGGGTCGTCCTATCGTCGCTTTTTAGTGAGGAACCTTTAATAAACAAGGGCACGGAAACCCGTCGGCCAGCCGGCGATTGCGGAGGATCAGGGTGGGGACCACGCAGCTCGAAACGGTGCCGGAGCCCAAGTACTGGCACCTCAGGACGGTGCTCGGCGAAGCGCTCGACTCCGATTTCGCGGTCGGTGAGGTGCTGCCCAACGAGCGTGAACTCGCCGCCCGTTTCGGCGTCGCCCGCGCCACCCTCCGGCAGGCGCTCGAACAACTGGAGCTGGAGGGCCGCCTCCAGCGTCGCCGCGGCGTCGGTACGACCGTCGCCCCGCCCCGCGTCGGCGTGGACGTCTCCACACCCCCGCACACCTGGCCGGGCGCCGACGAGGACGCCTGGCAGCCGCTCGACTGCGCCACGGCCACGGCGCCCGCCTCGGTGGCCCGGCTCCTGGAGACCGCCGAGGGCGAACAGATCCACACCGTCCGCAGGATCCGGGTCACGCACGGCCAGTCCGTCGCCGCCGAGCTGATCCACGTACCGGCGTCGTCGGTGCCCGACCTGTCGGCCATCGAGGCGCCCTCGGGTCCCGCGCGCGCCCGCGCCGTCCTGCGGGAGCTCCAGCGCCTCGGACTCGACACCCAGGAACGCGCGGTGGAGCTGGGCTCGGCGCGCGCCGACGACGCCAAGGAGCTGGACCGGCTCCCCGGCGCTCCGGTCCTCGTGGTCACCACGCGCTACGTGGTGGCCGGCCGGGTCGCCGCCGTCTCCGTGGCCACGTACCGCGCGGACACCTGCCGCCTCACCTTCGGGGCCTCCGGCGATCTGGAGATCAGCGACGAGACACAGGAACGCCAGGAGCGCAGGGCATCCTGACCCCGGCCGGCCCCCGGCCCGCCCTGCCGGAGAGCCTGCCCTGCCCTGGCCCGGTCGGCCCCGGCCGGACGGCCCGCCTGCCCCGACGGTCCCTCGCTCAGCGGCGGGCCGTCACCGAGCCCTCCACCGCGAAGAGCTGTTCCTCGACATGGTCGATGGCCAGCCGCAGCGCGCCCGTCGCCACCGCCGCATCGCCCAGCAGCGAGAGCGCCACCCGCGGCGGGCGCAGACAGTAGCGCGCCAGCTCGTCGCGGAGCGGGTCCAGCACACCGTCGAGCCCCGCCGCCCATCCGCCGACCACCACCAGCTCCGGGTCGAGCGCGAGCACCAGCGCGGCGACATCGTGCACCAGCCGCAGGATGAACCGCTCGACGGCCTCCTGCGCCCGGACGTCACCACGCCTGGCCTCGGCGAAGACCCGGGCCACCGCCTGTTCGTCCAGCGGGTGGAGCGGTTCGTCCGTGGTGGACAGCAGCCGCTCCGGGGGGACCCCGCGGCCCAGCAGATGCAGCGCGCCGATCTCGCCCGCCGCCCCGCCGAAGCCGCGGTGCAGCCGCCCCCCGATCAGCGCCCCCGCCCCCGGGCTGAGCCCGGCCAGGACGAAGACGATGTCGTCGGAGTCGGTGGCCGCGCCCTTCCACTGCTCGGCCACCGCCGCCGCGTTGGCGTCGTTCTCCACCAGGACCGGGCAGCTGAAGGAGCACCGCAGCCGCTCGCCGAGCGCCAGCCCGGTCCACTGCGGCAGCGCCGTACCGAGCCGTACGGTCCCGTCGGCCTCCACGATGCCCGGACTGCCCACGCCGACCGCCCGCAGGGAGCTGTGCGCCACCCCGGCCCGCCCCAGCACCTCGTCGGCGACGGCCCGGACGTGTGCGAGGCGTTCGTCGGCGTCCGCCTCCTGCGCCACCTCCCGGGACCCGGCGCCGATGATCGCGCCGTCCAGCCCGGCGATCATCGCCGCCACCCGGTGCGGCCCGATCTCGATGCCCAGCAGATGCCCCGCCTCGGCCCGGAACCGGAACCTCCGTGCCGGGCGGCCCTGTTTACGGGTCTCCTCCGGGGCGGACCCGGCGACCAGGCCGGTCTCGATCAGCCCCTCCACCACGCCCTCGACCGTGGGCCGGGAGAGGCTGGTGATCCGGGTGATGTCGGTGAGGGTGAGCGAACCCGCGTCGCGCAGGGTGTGCAGTACCACCGCGGAGTTGATCCTCCGCAGCAGGGACGGGTCCCCGCCGGTCAGCCGCCCCACGGTAGTCCTCCCGATCGTGCGCGTGTGAGGCGGATCGTACTCGGTGCCCGACGGCGCGGCGAGGGGCCCGCCCCGGCTCCGGGCCCGGACGGATCCCGGCCCCGGCCCGGACGGATCCCGGCCGTCCGGGCCCCGGGGGTCAGTCGCCGACCTTCTCCAGCCGGTCGGCGGGCCGGGCCGGCGACCCGTCCCGCCGGGCCCGAAGCGCGACCGGGTCCGTGCTGTCGTACGGGAGCGTCAGATCACGGTCACGGGTTTCCGGTGCCATCCGGGTGGCGATGAGGCTGACGGTCGTGACGAGCGTCATGTAGACGGCGACGGGGATCCACGAGCCCGAGAAGGCGGTGACCAGCGCGGTGCAGATCAACGGGGCGACCCCGCCGCCGATCACCGAGGAGAACTCCCGGCCCAGGGTGACCCCCGCGTACCGGTAGCGGTTGCCGAACAGCTCGGGGAAGAAGCTCATCTGGACCCCGACCGCGCCCTGGCAGGCCAGGATGAAGCCGACGACGATCGCCACGGTGATCGCGACCTTGGACCCCGAGTTCAGCGCGACGAACGTGGGCGCGGGGAGCAGGACGAGGGCGCTCAGGATCAGCGTGTACACCGGCCTGCGCCCGAAGCGGTCCGAGAGGGTGCCGAAACAGATCGCCGCGATACCGCCGCAGACGGCGCCCACCAGCAGCACCTCGGGGACGAAGTCCTTGTCGACGCCGACCGTCGTCACCAGGTACGAGGCCATGAAGACCTGGTACGTGTAGGACTGCGTGCTGATCCCGAAGTTCATGAAGAGCACCAGGAGCATCGGCCTGCGGCCCCGCGTGAGGACCTCCCGCACCGGAGAGGCGGGCTTCTCCCGCGACGCCTCGCTCTGCGCCCGCTGTTCCTTGAGGTCCTTGAAGACGGGGCTCTCGTTGAGTTTCCGCCGGATGACCATGGCGGCCACGGTCACCACGAGGCTGGAGCCGAAGACCAGCCGCCAGCCCCAGGACATCAGCGCCTCGTCCGAGAGGCGCTGGGCGAGGATCCAGGCCACGGCGCCGAGCGCCGTGCCCAGTGCGGCGCCCGTCATGACCAGTGAGGAGAGCCTGCCCCTGCGCCCCTTGGCGGCTGTCTCGGTGAGCAGAGCGGCGGCTCCCGACTGCTCGGCGCCGGCGCCGAACCCCTGGCCCATGCGGCAGATCAGCAGCAGGACCGGGGCGAGCAGACCGACCTGTCCGTACGTCGGCAGCAGACCGATGGCGAGGGTGGAGCCGCCCATCAGCAGGAGCGTCGCGACCAGGACCCACTTGCGGCCGAGCCGGTCCCCGTAGCGGGAGAAGAAGAGTCCGCCGAGCGGCCGGGCGGCGAAGCCGACCGCGTACGTGCTGAAGCTGGCGAGAATGCCCACGGACGCCGAGACGTTGGGGAAGAACAGTTCGCTGAAGATCAGCGCCGAGGCGGTCCCGTAGATGACGAAGTCGTACTGTTCGAGCGCGGTGCCGATCAGTCCGGCCCAGGCCGCGCGGCGTATCGCGGCGGGGTCCGGCGCCGGCTCCCCGGACGGGGTGGCGGCTTCCGGGGACGGGGACGGGGGCGGTGGCGCGGCGGCGGGTGTCGGGTTGTCCATGATCCATGCCTCCTTGAACGGATCGAACTCCGCGGTGCAGCGGACCGGCGGAGCAAAGCTGGTCAAAAGGGGTGTGATGGGGTGTGGCGGGTCGTGCGTGTGGGGTTTGTGGGATGTCCGGGCCTACGGGGTGACGCGTGCGCCCCGCGGGGCGCCGTCGGGATCGTCCGTCAGGGGGTGGTGGTGCCGGGGCGTACGACGACCTTGAGATGGGACGGGTCCTCGCCCGGGGCCCGCAGGGCGTCGGCCACTCGGTCGAGCGGGAACCGTCCGGTCAGGACGCCCGCGAGGTCGACCCGCCCGCCGGCCACCAGGTCGATCGCGGTGGGGAAGGCGTGGGCGTAACGGAACGCGGTGGACAGTTCGATCTCCCAGCGCTGGAGATGCGCCAGCGGCAGCCCGTCCATGCTGGGCGGGGCCTGCCCGACGACGATCGCCCGGCCCGCCGGGCGCAGCGCCGCGAGCCCCTGCCGGAGCGCGGCCGGATGGGCCGAGCACTCCAGCAGCCGGTCGGCACCGGTCAGTTCCAGTTCCTGTCGTGCCGTGTTGACGACGGAGGTGGCGCCCAGGTCGAGGGCGCGCGCGAGCCGCGCGTCGTTCACATCGGTGACGACCACCTCGCTCGCCCCGGCGGCGCGCGCCACCTGGGCGACGAGGATGCCGATCGGCCCCGCGCCGGTGACCAGGACCCGGTCGCCGAAGGCGACCTCGGCGCGCCGTACCGCCCACACCGCGACGGCCAGCGGCTCGATCAGCGAGCCGGCCTCCAGCGGGACGACGTCGGGCAGCGGATGGACGGCGCGCGCGGTGGCGACGACGTACTCGGCGAAGGTGCCGTCGGTGGGCGGCGAGCCGAGACAGGTGCCCACGGGGCAGAGGTTGTACCGCCCGGAGCGACAGGTCGCGCACGACCCGCACCCCACGGCCGGCTCCACCGCCACGCGGGTGCCCACGTCGAGGGCGACGGCGGAGCCCTTGGCGCTGATGACGCCCGACGCCTCGTGGCCGAGCACGGTCGGCTGCCGCAGCTCGTTCCGGCCGTTGCGGCCCTGGGCGAAGTAGTGCATGTCCGAGCCGCAGACACCGACGGCGTCGACCGTGACGAGGACGTCGCCGGGGCCGAGCGCCCGCAGCGGGCGGTCCTCGACACGCAGGTCACCCGGGCCGTACAGGACGGCGGCACGGGTCGAATCAGGAGCGAACACTTCTCTCACGTCCTTGTGAGCGGGAACCGGGGAAGGGAGGAGGAGAGGGGGAGGGGGGGGGAAGGGAGCGGTGGTCCGCCGACGGGGAGAGAGGGGAGAGGACGGGGCCGGCGGCGGGCGACGGGCCGGCCCGTGGCGCTCACCCCGTGGGCCGCGGCTCGCACTCCGCGGCGCGCGCGGCCTCGGCCGCCGCCGCGCCCGGCCCGAACCGGACGATCACATCGATGAGTTCGGCGACCCGCCCGCCGAAGGCCGGGTACTCCGTCAGCCCGTCGCCGAGCAGCCCGCTGTCCAGGACGGCTTCGACGAAGGCGGCGCGCGACGCCCCGGAACCGGCGGGCGCCGTGGCCGCGCGCTCCGCGATCGCGGCCAGCGCACCACGCGCCGGATCCGCCATCGCGGCGGCGTGCGGACCGGGCGAGAACCCCGCGGGCGGGGCCACGCAGCACAGATACGCGGCCACCGTCAGCGCCAGCCGGTGCGGCATGCGCCCGGCCCGAAGATGGAGCAGCGCCGGTTCCGGCACCCGCTGGCGCAGCTTCACCGAGCCGTCGGACCCGACCTGCCGCGTGCGGTGGCCCAGCGCCGTATTGGCCCAGCGCTCGAAGAGCTGCCCCACGTACGCGTCCAGGTCGATGTCGTCGGGCACGGTGAGGCTCGGCAGGTACTCGCCACGCAGCACACCGTGCGCCGCGCGCGCGACGAACGGCCGCGCGATCGACTCCGGGATGGTCGCCCGCCCGTCCAGCGCGCCCAGATAGGCGATGAGCGAGTGGGTGCCGTTGAGCAGCCGGAGCTTGAGCAGTTCGTACGGTTCCACGTCCGCCGTGAACAGCGCCCCGCCGTGCTCCCAGCGGGGCCGCCCGGCGGCGAACCGGTCCTCCATCACCCACATCGAGAACGGTTCCGCCGGGACCGGCACCGCGTCGCGCACCCCGATCCTGGCGGCGACCGCCTCCCGGTAGACATCGGTCGTCGCGGGCACGATCCGGTCGACCATGGAGCCGGGGAACGTCACCGCGCTCTCCAGCCACGGGGTCAGCGCGTCCCGCTCGGCGGCCGGCAGCGCCTGGGCGAACTCGTGCACCAGGCGCTCGGTCTGCGCGCCGTTGGCCACCAGGTTGTCGCAGCTCAGCACCGTCACCGGCGCGGCGTGCGTCCGCTGCCTGCGCTGGAGCCCGCGGACGATCTGTCCGATGGTGGTGCGCGGCGGAGCGTCGCCGCGCAGATCCGCCCGTACGGCCGGGTCGTCGACGTCGAGTCCGTGCGTACGGGGCGAGAACGTGTAGCCGTGTTCCGTGACCGTCATCGTGATGACGGCGGTGCCGGGCGCGGCCAGCGCGTCGAGCACCTCCTCCGGCTGCGCGGCGGCCACCAGCGCCCCGGTGTGCACCGAGGGGACGGTCACCTCGGTGTGTTCCGGGGAGATCTCCACGACCGCGTACCGCATGTCCTGCTCCCGCAGGGCCCTGGCCACCCCGGCCGACCGGCTCGCCACCCCGAGGATGCCCCACGGCCCGTCGGTGTGCGCCAGCGCGGCGGCCGTGTGCACGGCCTGGTGGGCGCGGTGGAAGTTGCCGAGACCGAGATGGACGAGGCCGGTCTCGGCCGGCGGCCGCGCCGCGACGGTCCCGGCGCCGAGCCGGGGAAGAGCGCTCGTCATCACGGTCACCAGTCCGTCATCGAGCCGTCGCGGCGGCGCGCCACCGGCAAGTAGGCGGGCTCGTAGGGGAATCGGGCGGCCAGCTCCTCGTCGACCTCGATCCCGATGCCGGGTTGCTCCCCGGGGTGCAGATGCCCGTCCTCGTAGCTCCACGCGTGCCGGAACACCTCGTGGACGAGCGGTTCGTACCCCATGTACTCCTGGATGGCGAAGTTCGGTGTGGAGAGCCCGACATGGAGCGAGGCGCCGAGCGCCACCGGTGACACGTCGGAGGGACCGTGCGGCCCCAGCCGGACCTGCCAGATCTCGGCGAGCGCGGCGATCCGCCGGAGATGGCTGACACCGCCGGCGTGTGTCACACACGTCCGTACGTAGTCGATGAGCTGCTCGGTGATCAGCGACTGGCACTCCCAGACGGTGTTGAACACCTCGCCGAGGGCGAGCGGCACGGTGGTGTGGTGCCGGACGTGCCGCAGCACCTCCTGGTTCTCCGCCGGGGTGACGTCCTCCAGCCAGAACAGGTCCACATCCTCCAACGACCGCCCCAGCCGCGCCGCCTGACCGGGCGTCAGCCGGTGGTGCACGTCGTGCAGCAGCTTCAGCTCCGGGCCCACATGGGCGCGGGCCGCCGCGAGGACGCCGGGCGCGTGGCGCAGATAGGACTCGGTGTCCCAGACCTCCTCTGCCGGGGCCGCGCCCCGGCCGGCCGGCTCGTATCCGGCGCCGTCGCGGGTCGCCCCGTACACCATGTCGTGGCCGGGCACACCGCTCTGCGCCCGCACGGCGAGGAAGCCGCGCTCGCGCTGCGCGTCGATCGCGTCCAGCAGCTCCGGCACGTCCCAGCCGGAGGCGTGCGTGTAGGTGAGGACCCGGTCGCGGACCGCGCCGCCGAGAAGCTGGTAGACCGGCTGCCCGGTGGTCTTGCCCTTGATGTCCCACAGCGCGATGTCCACCGCGCCGATGGAGGTCATCGTCACCGGGCCGCGCCGCCAGTAGACGCCCCGGTACAGGTACTGCCAGGTGTCCTCGATCCGCGCCGGATCGCGGCCGACGAGGAGCGGGGCGACATGGTCGCGCAGATACGAGGCGACGGCCAGCTCACGGCCGTTGAGGGTGGCGTCGCCCCAACCCACGAGCCCCTGCGCGGTGGTGATCTTGAGGGTGACGAAGTTACGGCCGGGGCTGGTGACGAGCACGTCCACCGCGGCGATGGTGTCGGTCCCGGTCATCGGGCCACCGCCACGACGTGGTGCGGCTCTTCGCCCGCGGCGAGCCGGCCGATGTTGGCGGCGATGTCGGCGGCCCTGCGCGCGAAGGTCTCGCGGGTGAGGCCCGAGGAGTGGGGGGTCATCAGTACGTTGTCCAGCTTCTCGAAGGGGTGGTTCCCGGGCGCGCCGCGGTGCCCCTCGGACGGGTAGCGGTACCAGACGTCGAGCGCGGCGCCGCCGATCGTCCGCGCGCTGAGCGCGCGGAAGAGCGCGTCCTCGTCCACCACGGGGCCGCGCCCCACATTGACCAGGACGGCCGAGGAGCGCATACGGGCGAACGCCGCCGCGTCGATCAGCCCCGTCGTCGCCGCGCTCAGCGGCACGGAGACCACCACGACGTCCGACGCCTCCAGCAGGGTGCCGAGATCGTCCACCGTCCCCGACCACTCCAGCCGGTGCGCCGCCGCGTCGACATCGCCGCGCCGGGTCACCGCGACGCCCCGCGCGCCGAACGCCCGGAACAACTCCCAGCTCCGGGCGCCGATATGACCGAAGCCCACGAACCCGACCGTCGCGGAGCCCAGGCTGTCCACCCAGGGCGCGCCGGCGTCGTACACGGGGGAGTCCCACTCCCCGCGGCGCAGTGCCTCGTGCTGGCGCAGGAAGCCCCGGCGCAGCAGGACGGCGGCCGAGACGGCGTACTCCGCCATCGAGTTCTCGTGGTGGAAGGTGTGGGCGACCAGGGTGCCCGCCGCCAGCGCGCCGGTCTCGATCTTCTCCGTACCGGCGCCCGCCGCGTGCACCAGGCGCAGCCCGGGGGCCGCGGCGGCCATGGCGGCGGTGCACTGGCCGGAGACGAGGACGTCGGCGTCGGCGAGGGCGGCTTCGACGGCCGCGGTGTCCCGCGCGTCGGGCCAGCGCACGGCCGTACCCGCCGGGAGCGCCGCCTCGAACTCGGCGCGCAGCGGAAGGAGGTTGGAGTCGGCGACGACCACGATGAGTGTCATGAGGCGTCCTTCGCGGCCCGTCCCGCGGCGGCGCGGGGCGGGGGCTCGTGGGTGAGGGCCGGGCCGCTCGACCCGCGGACGATGAGCTGGGTCGGCAGCCGGAGGGTGCGTGGTGTGTGGCGGTCCCCGGCGAGGACCTGTCCGAGCAGGTCCACGGCGAGGGAGCCCGCCTTCGCCATGGGGACGGCGATGCTGGTCAGCGAGGGCTGGGACACCTCGGCGAACGGGATGTCGTCGACCCCGATCACACTGAGGTCGTCCGGCACACCGATCCCCAGCGCCCGGGCGCCCGCGATCACACCGAGCGCGACCAGGTCGTTGTGGGTGATCACCGCCGAGGCGCCGGAGGCCATCACACTGGCGGCGGCGGCGGTTCCGCCCGCCACCGTCTCGGACTGCCACCCCAGCAACTCCAGTTCGAGACCGGCCCGTTCGGTCTCGGCGCGGATCAGCTCGACACGCTGTCCGTTCGACCAGGAGCGTTGCATGCCCTGGACGTAGGCGATCCTGCGGTGGCCGAGCGCGGCCAGGTAGTCGACGGCCTGGCGCAGCCCGTGCGCCGCGTCGGTGAGCACACAGTCCGCGCCGGTCGTCTCCCGGTTGACCAGGACGGCCGGTGTACGGCCGCAGAGGCCGAGGATCTCGTCGGCGTCCAGCCGTGACGACACCACGACGAGCCCGTCGGCCTGGTCCCGCAGATGGGTGATGACCTCGCGTTCGCGGTCCGGGTTGAGATCGGTGTCGGCGAGGACGACGGTCTGTCTGCGGTGCCATCCCTCACCCTGGGCGGCCTTCACGAAGGCGCCGAACACAGGGTTGGCGATGTCCGGGACGACCACGGCCACCGTGGCGCTCTCCCCGTCGGCGGCGGGCTCGGCGACGCGTGACACGTTCGGTTCGTATCCCAGTTCTTGCGCAACGGAGAGAACCTTGCGCAAGGTCTGTGGTCCGAGCCGGTCCGGGTCGCTGAACGCGCGGGACGCGGTGGAGAGGGCGACGTTGGCGCGTTTGGCGACGTCGGTGAGGGTGGGGGCCATGGGAGCTCCGTTTATCGGTTCGACGGAGAAGGGTGGGTGAACGACATGCTGCATGTTCGTCACCGTTGCGCAATGTTGTCAACGCTTGCCACGAAATTGGCAAGGGCGGTGCGCGGTATTGCCGACCCACCCCGGCGCCGGGCCCTCACCGGCCCGCCCGGCGTCCCGGCCCGGGGCCCGCCCGACGTCCCGGCCCGGGGCCTCCGCCCAGCGTCCCTGCCTGAGGCCCGCCCGGCGTCTCTGCCTGGAGCACGCCCGGCTCGGTGCTCCACCCGAGGTCCCCGCCCGGCGTCCCCACCCGGCCCGGTCCCCGGGCGCTCACCCCTCGGGCGTGTCCGCCGCCTCCCGCAGCCGGCCGAACTCCTCGGCCATCGTCGCCGCCGTCCAGTGCGCGTTCAGCCCGCTCGGATTGGGCAGCGCCCAGATCCGCGTCCCGCCGATCGTCCGCTCCTGCGGTCCGATCCGGGCCCGCTTCTCGTCGAAGGCCGTCCGGTACGCCGTGATCCCGACCACCGCCAGCCACGCGGGCCGCAGCCGCTCCACCTTCGCCGTCAGGATCCGCCCGCCCGCGCGGAACTCCTCGGCGCTCAGCTCGTCGGCCCGCGCCGTCGCCCGCGCCACGACATTGGTGATGCCGAGTCCGTACGCAGGCAACGTGTCCTGCTCGGCGGGCGACAGCCGGCGCGGGGTGAAGCCGGAGAGGTGCACAGTTATCTGCACCCGCTTCTCTCGTTGATCCCGGTGATGGTCCCCGAGATCAACGAGGAGAACGAAGTGGACCTGCGAAGTGAACTGATGGAGGGGCGGGCGGATCTTCCCCGCGTCGGAGCTGTGCTTCCGGCAAGGGGAGTCCATCCTCCGTACGTCGTTGTCAACGGATACGACGACGAGATCGAATCTGCCACGGCGTATCTGCGTGACCTGGCGCTGAACGACAGTAGCCCGCTGACGATCCGCAGCTACGGGTACGGGTTGCTGCGCTGGTTCCGGCTGCTGTGGTTGCTCGACGTCGCGTGGGAGAAGGCGACTGAGGCCGAGACCGCGGTGCTGACGGGATGGCTACGTACAGCGTCGAATCCACAGCGTCATCGGCAGTCTGCCGCCAGTCCTGCGCCCGGCTCGGTGAATCTGCGCACCGGGAAGCCGGTGCTGCGGGCTGGGTATGCAACCCCGGACGATCAATCACGCGCTGTCGGTGGTGAGCGGCTTCTACGAGTTCCATGCCCACCAGGGGAACGGCCCGGTCGCCAACCCCGTTCCGGTGTCACCGCAGCGTCGTCGGGCGCTCGCTCACCGGAGCCCGTTGGAGCCGAAGCCCATGCTCGGACGGGCCCGGCTGCGGCAGAAGGTTGCCGATCGGCCACCGCGGTCGATCCCTGATCACCTGTGGGACGAACTCTTCGAGCGGATGGGCTGCGAGCGTGATCGCGCTCTGCTGGAGTTCTACGTCTCCAGCGGCGCCCGCGCTGAGGAACTTCTCGGCGTCGGTATCGGTGATGTCGATTGGGCGGGCCAGAAGGTCTACGTGATCTCGAAGGGCACGAGGCAACGCGAAGCGGTCCCGGCCTCGCCTCAGGCATTCGTGCGCCTGGCCCGTTACCTCGACGAGATCGGCACTCTTCCGGCGGACGAGCCGATGTGGCGGACGCGTCACGGCGCGGACCGGCCCATGTCCTACTGGGCTATGCGCCGCGTCATCCAGCGCGCCAACGGGGCACTGGGCACGAACTGGACGCTTCACGACCTACGCCACACAGCCGCGAGCCGGATGGCCAACGGCGGCAAGCTCACTCTGCCGGAAGTACAGGCCGTCTTGCGTCACGCCAACATCCAGACCACCAACCGCTACCTGACGGCCCGCATCGAGGAGATCTTCGACAAGCTCACGGAGCACTACAACGCGCCGCGTGTAGAGCGGAGTTACCCCACCGGCTACAGCGCCGACGACGTTGCGGCGGTGTTCGGTGCCTGACACGCAGCTTCGCACCACCGGCCTCAGCCGCCGCCACGGTCCCGTCGCCGAGGGACTTCAGTTCGCCAGCCGCTTCGTCGGCGGTCCGATCAAACCAGAGCCTGCCGTCGCCGCCAGCCTTCCCAGGCCGCACGGCGAGTTCGCCACCGCTTCGATCTCCCACCTGTCGAGCATGGCCGGCACCGCGTCGATCTGGCCGGACGTGCATCGGGCGACCCGGCAGGGCTGGGTCCGTTCCACCCGTGCGCTGCTGGAATACCTCCTCACATTCCCAGGCGAGACCTGGCAGGAGCGGTGGGAGGCCAGCCCGCTAGGCCAAGGGCAGGTCACCGCCGACGCG
Organism: Streptomyces sp. NPDC059142; assembly: GCF_042755665.1. Lineage (NCBI taxonomy): Bacteria > Bacillati > Actinomycetota > Actinomycetes > Kitasatosporales > Streptomycetaceae > Streptomyces > Streptomyces sp. NPDC059142. The sequence continues at coordinate 203,732 of NZ_JBHZDA010000002.1, read as the reverse complement.
GTGGGATCGCGTCACACCACGGGGACCAGCATCGTTCCCGGAATCCGAGCTCTGTACTGCCTGCGCGCCATTCAGCCGACCCTGCTCGCCTTCCGCCAGACTCCGCTGCCTAGCTTCGGGCCGATGTTCATCGCCGCCCAGGAGGATGCACTCCTGGAAAAGTTCGCTGAGCAGGTACGCACTCATCAGCTCCGTCACGTCCACCGCCGCGACGCGATCATCGAGCTGTGCATGCTGCTGGCCGTCCAGGGCGTCGCCCTGAGCGACGTCACTCCGGCCGCACTACTGCACTTCGCCCACGAGAACCGACAGGCACGGTGCACCCTGCGGCCCGGGAGTCAGGCGTCCAACCGCATCGCCGGCCGCGGAGTTTGGAACGTCCTGCACGCCATGGGGCACTTCCCGCCCTCGACACCGGAGTCCATGCGTGCCGCCATGCTGCGTGGCCAGCGGACCATCGAGGACCTTGTCGACCAGTACGAGATCTCCAACCAGGCTATCCGTGGCCTGCTCATCGACTACCTCACCCGCCGCAAGGCCGACACCGACTACTCGACCCTGAAGGACCTCACCTGCAAACTCACCCGCCACTTCTGGAAGAACATCGAGAAGATCAACCCGGACCAGAAGGACCTACGCATCTCGCCTGAGGACTACGCGGCCTGGCGACAGCTGATCACAGTCAAAGACGATGGCAAGCCCCGTGTCGGCCAGGACAGCATCGTCATCGCGTTGCGCTCCTTCTACTACGACCTGCATACCTGGGCCGCCGACGAGCCCGAACGATGGGCTGCATGGGTCGCTCCCTGCCCCGTCCCGCCGAGCGAACTACGCGGCCTCGGCGTCCGCAGAAGGCGCATCAACGAACGCTCTGCCGACCGCACCCGCCAGCGCCAGCCACTTCTTCCGCTGCTGGTCAACCATGTCGAGACCCGCTACGACCGTGCCCGCCTGCTCCTGGAGCGTGCCGACAGAGCCGCCGAAAGTGAGGTGTTCACTCACGAGGGCACCGAGTATCGGCGCATTCGCACCGAGGCGGACCGCAAAATGCTCCGCCACGGCGACGACGTCCCCACCCGGGTCGAGGAGGTGGACAGCGGGCGGATCGTCCACATCGGGACCGAGGAGGAGGGCGCCTTCTGGGAGTGGGCAGCCGTTGAGGCACTGCGTCACTCCGGCGTGCGCATCGAGGAGCTCTGCGAACTGACCCAACTGAGCATCCGCCAGTATCAACGGGCAAACGGAGAGGTCATCGCGCTTCTGGTGATCGCGCCCTCCAAGACGGATCGCGAGCGTGTCATCCCCATGTCCGCCGAGCTCTTCCACGTCATCGCCTCGGTCATCCGCCGCCACGCGCGCGCCGGCCGCCCGATCCCGCTCGTCAGCCGGTACGACGCCCACGACAAGGTGTGGAGCGCCCCGATGCCGTTCCTCTTCCAGAGGCAGAACGGCACTACACCGATGGTGTTCAGCACCGCGACCGTCCAAGTCATGCTCGGCAGGATCTGCGACGAACTCGCCGAGACCCACAAGGAGTTCCGCGGCCTGAAGTTCACGCCGCACGACTTCCGAAGGATCTTCGCCACCGAGCTGGTCAACAGCGGACTGCCCATCCACATTGGTGCCGCCCTCCTCGGCCACCTCGATGTCCAGACCACCCGCGGTTACGTCGCTGTCTTCGACGAGGACGTCGTCCGTCACTACCAGGAACATCTCCACCACCGGCGCCAGGTCCGACCCGATGGCGAGTACCGCGACACGACCGACCAGGAATGGACAGAGTTCGAGGAACACTTCGACCGCCGCAAGGTCGAGCTCGGTTCCTGCGCACGCCCCTACGGCACCCCCTGCCAGCATGAACACGCATGCATCCGCTGCCCGATGCTCCACATCAACCCGAAGATGCTCGCCCGCCTCGAAGAGCTCGAAGCCGATCTCGTTGCTCGTCTTCAGCGGGCCGAAGCCGAGAACTGGCTAGGCGAGGTCGAAGGCATCAACCTCACGCTCACCTTTCTCCGAGCCAAGCGCGAAGAATCTCAACGACGAGTCCGGCGTCCAGAAGTCGACCTCGGCATCCCGAAACCCCGCATCACCCGTTCAACCCCCGAGGCTCCCTGAGAGGCCACAGGGCGAGTAGAGTATCGAGGGCTTTGACCAGGCAGGCGGGGCGCCCGGGAGCATCGGCGAGAACCCCTCACCTGGCATTGGGTTGGTGAGCTGGCTATCTCCACTCCAGCTGTCCGTGCCGTCCAGGGTCACCGACCTTGAGCCAGGGCGGAGTTACTGGGAGACAGTCTGGCTGGCCCTGGGAGGGTCCGGCGGGCATCCTTTCGTAAAGTGCTATTCGGTTGCCTGATTGGGCCTGGGACGTGGCGGATCAGCCTCTTCTGCGCCTCTCAGCCCGAACTACGCTCAGTCCCTGGAGGAGACAGGGTTGACGGATACTGACTCGGCCGAGACGCTGGCAGCGACTAGGATTCAGTGGGGGAAATGGTGCGTGATCTGGTTTACCTGTCAGAGCAGAAGCTCAACGCCTGCTTGCTGGGAGCTACTGATCCCCGCTTCCCGTCCCTCAACGGATCGCTTGAGGTTCCGCTAGGGCCGGTGACAGCCCAAGTCGGCCTCGGAGGTCGAGCGACCGGTGCGCAAATAACCGAGGCAGGCCTGGAGCGCGCGATTAAGCGCCTCGTCAAGCATCACGCCCCACGCGGTCTGGGCTCAGAAAACCTCCGGCCAAACCAGTGGGTCCATTTCGATCTGGACCTGGCACTCAAAACGGCACACGAAGACAGCGGGGCTATCCCGGACGATGTGGTGCTGCTTGCTGGCTCCTTTAAATCGGAAGGTCCTGCAGTCGTCGAAAGCGCCCTGCTGTTATGTGGCTCAATTCAGCACCTACGTGTCCAGGTCGAGTCCGCAGGACGAATGGGTTCGGGCACATCTTGGTTGCACGGCATCATTCGTGAGATCGCGCGACGTGACGCGCAAGGGATTGGTGTGATTCCTGAGTTTCTGACCGAGATGACACCCCACCGGAGGCCAGTCGGCAAGATCGAGGATGCCGCTTACGGGGTGCATTCGTGGATGAGTGCAGAGCACCCACCGAATCGTCGGAGCCCGATGCGTGGCTACGCAAAGATCCTCATGGACGTAGGCCCCCCACACTTCATTCAGCGGCTGGTGGTAGCCACCCCGTTGTTCGTTGAGAACTCGCCTCAGCGCCCTGCCCGGCAGGGTTTGTGGCGCAGACGAGCCAGTCGACGTCGGACACGTTTGACCTGAGTGATTTAGCGGACGCCGAGGTCATAACGTGCCTGGTCGCGAATTTCGCTTAGAACATCATGCATTTCATTGAACGACTCCCAAAGTGTACCAAGGGTATCCTGAGGCTTGTCTTCTTCGCTGTTTTGCTTGAGGGCAATGCTTGCGTGGTTGACGAATCCTGCTGATGCGCCAGCAAACTTTCGATTCAATGCCCGCACTTCGCTGCTCCAATAGAGTTGTGCGCCGCTGGCGTGTTCAGGAACGCGTAGGGTTTCCCAGGGCCATTTTCGTACGATCAGCGAAGCCTTGATTTGGATTTCTACGTCAGTCGCATGGACCCCCGCCCATACTTCGTCGATGGTCCGATCTAGAGCGTACAGCCAGCGCCCGAGCTCTTCGTATGATCGTTCCACGCGCTCTTGGATATAGCGCTCACGTTCGGCTTCTTGCTGTACGTGCAGCTGTTGTTCGGCAAACTGCATATTGGCTTTAACTTGATGATGCATTACATCCAGGTCGCGATCGCGCCGCCGGATTGCACTGGCTTCGCCCAACCGATAGCCCAAGTATGCAAGGACGGCCACCGCGAGCAGCCCGATCAGTGTCTGGTTCGTCACGAGCAACATGTTGACGAGTCTGCTCCGCACACCGCAAGAGGGTTGAGGGTTACCCATGGAGCTGGAACCTCTTGGTCGCGACAGTGCGTTTTCTACCTAGATCGCTGTCGGAGGTGGGTAGCTGTCCACTGCGGCTGGCGGCGAGTGCTCGAAGAGGCCTACGCCACGGCTACCTTCGGTGGGTGACTGCGGGAGTTGTGTCCGCGAGTCACCGGTCCAGGTCCGTTGTCAGAGGCACCTTGCACACTGGGGCAATGAACCCGGGCAGCATGCTCTTCAGCAACGGTGATCTCGCCGAGACCCTGAACCACCAGCTCGACCGGCTCGCGAACGCGGTCGCCGGATGGAACGAAGATGCCCTTCTGACTCGCCCCCTGGGCGATGTCGTTGAAGCGATCAAGGGAAAGTTCCTCGTTGAACCGGTCGTCCTCGATCGGGAAGGTGTCACCGCAGAACCCATCGAGGACGGCTTCATGCCCACCCAGCAGTTCGGCGAGACTGTCAACATTAGGGCGACGACTGTGACCCTGGTCGTCCCCTGCACCGGAGAACGAACCCTCCTCACACTTCGCCCCGACCACTTCTCCCTTAACCCCCCGACTGCCAGTGTCAGGGACAGCGAGCTGCACCTTTTCTGGATCGGATCGATGAATCCCGCCCCCAGCGTGATCCAGCAGAACATCGACAAACAGATCAACGACATCCAGCAGTGGTTGGACTGGAGCACCCACCAGGTCAACGCCTTCAACGCGGCGGCCTCCCAGCGCATCGTCGCAGAAGTCCAAGCCCGCAAAGACCGACTGCTTGCCAACCGTAACCTGCAAGCATCCCTGGGCTTTCCCATGCGCAAGCGGCCCGACGCCAACACCTACGCAGCCCCGATTACCCGCAAGACGATCGTCCCGCGACGGCTTGCCCCCGCTTCTCAGCCGTTCCGACCCGAACCGGCGCTCGCCGAGGGGCAATACGAGGCCGCGCTCGAAGTGCTGCTGCACCAGAGGAACCAGCTCGAAAGGTCCCCGAGCACCAGCGCCAAGATGGGTGAGGAGCAGATTCGCGATCTACTCCTGCTGCAGTTGAACGGCCACTTCAGAGGCGAAGCTGCCGGTGAAGTCTTCAACAACAACGGCAAGACCGACATCCTCATCCGTGTCGAGGACAAACACATCTTCATCGGTGAGTGCAAGATTTGGCGCGGCCCCAAGACCATCGCCGATACGCTTGATCAGCTCCTTGGCTACCTGACCTGGCGCGACACCAAGGCGGCGCTGCTGCTGTTCATCCGTTCCGGAAGCCCCACAGACGTCCTCGCCAAGGCTCTCGTCAAGTTCCGCGAGCACCCGAACTACAAGCGGTAGGGCCAACACGCGACCGAGGAACGGCACGACTTCGTATTCTCCGCTACCAGCGACCCTGACAGGGAGATCAAGCTCGCTTTCCTCCCCTTTCACCTACCCACGCCGCCCACCACTCGGTAGCCGAAAGTGGTCAGGAGCGTCTCTCGCAATGCCTCACGGACATACGTGCCTTCACTCGAACGGGTGAAGTGCAGAGAAGCAGCACCGGCCAGAAGCGGTTGCCGGGGCGGGCGAAGTGATGGCCGGTCGCCGCCGACAGCAGGCCCGGGTTGATGCCGCAGAACAGCACACGCAGACCGCCGCGCCCGCCGCCGCCCCCCGCGGGGAGGGGGGCGCGGGGGAGCCGGAGC